>JBEBCR010000201.1:0-21101 GCA_041157565.1 Planctomycetota bacterium
TGGATCCCGCCGGGCGAGTTCGACATGGGGGGCGTGGGGCCCTTGGCGCGCGCGGACGAGTTCCCCGTGCATCGCGTGCGCCTGCAGGGGTTCTGGATCGATCGCACGGAAGTCACGAACGCGCAGTACGCGGCCTTCGTGGCGGCCACGGGCTACGCGACCGTGGCCGAGCGCCCCGTCGACTGGGATGTGCTGCGGCTGCAACTGCCCGAGGGCGCGCCGCGGCCCGCGGAGGCCGACCTGCAGCCGGGCTCGCTCGTCTTCCTGCCGCCCGAGGCGCGACCGGACCTCGCCGACCACGCCAGTTGGTGGCGCTGGACTCCCGGCGCGTGCTGGAAGCATCCGAGCGGGCCCGGAAGCGGCATCGCGGGCAAGGACGACGAACCGGTGGTGCACATCGCCTTCGAGGACGCGTTGGCGTACTGCGCGTGGGCCGGCAAGTCGCTGCCCACCGAGGCGCAGTGGGAACGCGCGGCGCGTGGCGGATTGGAGGGCAAGCGCAACGCGTGGGGCGACGAACCCGTCGATCCGAGCCGCGCCAACACCTGGCAAGGCGAGTTCCCCGTGTCGAACACGCGCGCCGACGGCCACGTCGTGGCCGCGCCGGTGGCGAGCTATCCCGCGAACGGCCACGGCCTGCACGACATGGCCGGCAACGTGTGGGAGTGGTGCCTCGACCTGTACGCCGAGGACGCCTACGCGCAGGCGCTGGCCGCGGCAGGCGGCCGCACGCTCGTCGATCCGCGCGGGCCGAGCGAGGCGCGCGATCCGCGCAACCCGCGCGCGAAGGACTCGCGCGTGCAGCGCGGCGGTTCGTTCTTGTGCAACGACTCGTACTGCGCCTCCTACCGTCCCAGCGCGCGGATGTCGTGCGCGCCGGACACGGGTTCGTCGCACGTGGGGTTCCGCTGCGTGCGCAACGTGCCCTGATCCGCGTCCGTCGCGCGCCGCCTCCGACGCGCACGCCGCGGGCGCGCGGGCAGGCGGCGGGGCCGGTGGTCGTCCCGCCGGCCCCGCCCCGCGCCGCGCTCGCCGCGCCGATCAGGTCGCGGCCTTCTCCGTCTTCTTGGGCGCGACCCAGAAGCGTCCGTCCGACACGTCGACCAGGGCCACGTGGCCGCGCTGGATGCGCCCGGCGAGGATGGCGTCGGCCAGCAGGTTCTGCACGTGCTTCTGGATGGCGCGCTTCAGCGGACGCGCGCCGTACTCGTCGCTCCAGCCGAGCTTCGCCAGCTCGTCGAGCGCCGCCGCGGTCAGCTCCAGGCCGATCTCCTGCTCGGCGAGGTGCCTCTTGATGCGCGACACCTGCACGTCGGCGATGGCGCGGATCTGCTCCGGCTTCAGCGCCTCGAAGACGAGGATCTCGTCGAGGCGGTTGAGGAACTCGGGACGGAAGTAGCCGCGCACCTGGTCTTCGTGGCGCAGGTTGCTCGTCATGAGCACGAGCGTCTGCGTGAAGTCCACCGTGCGGCCTTGCCCGTCCGTCATCCGCCCGTCGTCGAGCAGTTGCAGCAGCAGGTCGAACACGTCCGGGTGCGCCTTCTCGACCTCGTCGAAGAGGATCACCGAGTGCGGCTTGCGGCGCACCGCCTCCGTCAACGCGCCGCCCTCCTCGTGGCCGACGTAGCCCGGAGGCGAGCCGATCATGCGCGCCGTCGAGTGCTTCTCCGCGTACTCGCTCATGTCCAGGCGGATCAGGTTCGACTCGTCGTCGAACAGGAACTCGGCCAGCGACTTGGCGAGTTCCGTCTTGCCCACGCCGGTCGGGCCGAGCAGCAGGAACGAGCCCAGCGGGCGCGTGGTCTCCTGCAGGCCGGCGCGCGCGCGGCGCACCGCCTGCGCGATGGCCTCGACCGCGTGGCGCTGGCCGACGAGGCGCGCGCCGACGCGTTCCTCCATGTGCAGCAGCTTCTCGCGCTCGGTCTCCAGGAGCCGCGTCGCCGGGATGCCGGTCCAGCGGCTGACCACCTTGGCGATCAGCTCGGCGTCGACCGCCTCCGGCAGCAGCGCGCCCTGCTCCTGGGCCTGCTGCAGCTTGGCCACGTTGGCCTCCAGGTTCGCCTGCGCGGTCGGCAGCTCGCCGTAGCGGATCTTCGCCACGCGCTCGTAGTCGCCGTCGCGCTCCTTCTTCGCCGCCTCGTCGCGCAGCGCCTCGATCAGCGCCTTGCCGGCGCGGATGGCGACGATCAGCTCCTTCTCGACCGACCAGCGGGCGCGCAGGGCCGTCGCCTCCTCCTTGAGCTCGGCCATCTCGCGGCCGATCGCGGCCACGCGCTGCTGGGCTTCGCGGCCCTCGTCCCGCGCGATGGCGGTGCGCTCGATCTCCAACTGTCGCAGCTTGCGTTCGACGCCGTCGAGCTCGCTGGGCAGCGAGTCGATCGCCGTGCGCAGGCCGGCTGCGGCCTCGTCGACGCAGTCGATGGCCTTGTCCGGCAGGAAGCGGTCGCTGATGTGGCGGTCCGACAGCCGCGCCGCGGCCATCAGCGCCTCGTCGGTGATGCGCACGCCGTGGTGCACCTCGTAGCGCTCCTTCAGGCCGCGCAGGATGGCGACCGTGTCCTCGACGCTCGGCTCGCCGACGAGCACCGGCAGGAAGCGCCGCTCGAGAGCGGCGTCCTTCTCGACGTGCTTCTTGTACTCGTCGAGCGTCGTGGCGCCGATGCAATTCAGCTCGCCGCGCGCCAGCGCCGGCTTGAGCATGTTGGCCGCGTCGACGGCGCCCTCCGCGCCGCCCGCGCCGACCAGAGTGTGCAGCTCGTCGATGAACAGCACGATCGAGCCCTGGCCGCGCGCGATCTCCTCGAGCACGGCCTTGAGGCGCTCCTCGAACTCGCCGCGGTACTTGGCGCCCGCCAGCAGCGAGCCGATGTCGAGCGCCATCACGCGCTTGTTCTTCAAGCCTTCGGGCACGTCGCCGGCCACGATGCGCAGCGCGAGCCCCTCGGCGATGGCCGTCTTGCCCACGCCGGGGTCGCCGATGAGCACCGGGTTGTTCTTGCGCCGGCGCGTCAGCACCTGCATCACGCGGCGGATCTCGGTGTCGCGCCCGATGACCGGGTCGAGCTTGCCCTGCGTCGCGGCCTCGGTCAGGTCGCGCGCGTACTTCTTCAAGGCCTCGAAGCTCGCTTCGGGGTTGTCGGTCGTCACCTTGCGGTCGCCGCGCACCTCGACCAGCGCCGCCTCGAGGCGATCGGACCGCAGGCCGCGCGAGGCCAGGAGGCCCGCCACCTCGGGGCCGCCCTTCTTCGCCAGCGCCACGAGCAGGTGCTCGGTCGAGATGTACTCGTCGCCCAGCTTCTTGGCCGCCTGCCGCGCCTCGACGAGGGTCTCGTTCAAGGCGCGCGAGCCGACGAGTTCGCCACCCTTGGCGCGCGGCAGCTTCTGCAGTTGCTGCTGCAGCTCGCCGACCAGCACCTTGGGATCGACCTCGAGCTTCTGCAGCAGCGCCGCCGTGACGCCCTCGGGCTTCTCGAACAGCGCCACGGCGAGGTGCGCGGGCGTCAACTCGGGATGGCCCTCGCCTTGGGCGAGGAGCTGGGCTTCCTGCAACGCGGACTGGGCACGGATGGTGAAACGGTCGTTCATGGTGATGTCCCCCCTTGGACGCGTGCCCTTAGGCAAGGGGCGTGCCAGCGGCGGAGGGGCCTTGGCGGGGTCGAAAATGGGGGGTTGAGCCGCGGGTTGCGCCAAAAAGGCATGCATGGGTGTCGTTTTGGCTGATACTTGCGACATCACGACACGGCAATATTCGCATATCATCTTGACATGGCGACATGGTGTCATAATCTATAGGGCATGGGCAACAGCTCCGCCAACCCCACCTACACCCTTGACCAGTTGGCCAAGGCCTCGGGCATCCTCGAGCGCACCATTCGCAGCTACATCGCCCGCGGCTTGCTGCCTCCGCCCGAGGGGCGCGGACGCGCCGCCAACTACGGGCCCGAGCACCTCGTGCGCTTGAAGTTCATCCAGGCCGTGCGCATCGCCGCCCATCCGTACGAGTTGCCGTTGGCGAAGATCGAGGAGCTGCTGCGCACCATGCCGCCCGAGCAGGTGGCGCGCGTCGCCAGCGGCGAGGAGAAGCTGCACGCCGCGTTCATGGGCGAGCTCGATCCGTCGCTCTTGCGCCGCCGCCGTCCCGAGGTGGAGGGGGAGCTGTCGCTCGTGCGCTCCCCCGCGATCGGGCTGCCCATGTCGCTTGCGACCCTCCGAACCCCGGCGCACGTTGGCGAACCGGAGAAGAGCTTTGGCTGGGTGGCTCCTTCCGGGTCGCGAACCGACCTGTGGCTCGGCATCGATGTCACGCGGGATGTGCGCTTGTCCATGCGCGCGTCCGAACCCGCCGCGGAGGAGCGGCTCGCCGATCTGGCGCGCCGCCTGCGTGGCTGGTTGGAAGGAGGTCCCGGACCTTGAGGCCTCCCGCCTGACGCGGAGTTGATGCTCCGCGCGCCGCGCCCTTGCGCGGCATGTCTCGACGCGCGACGTGCGTGGGCGCCACCGGTCCGCCCGCGCATGGGGCTTGCATGCCCGTCGACCGGCCGTTCCAGCATCCGCGCACGCGTCCCGTCCATTGCGGGCCGCGTCATTCCAGCAACCAGGATCCACATCCACTGCAGCATGAAGACCGAGGAGTACATGAGTCGATCGAACCAAGTCCAGTCCATCCATCTGTCCAGCCGTTTTGACATTCCCGTGGTGCCCGCCGAAGGTGGCCGACGCCACCTGGTCGTCGAACTCGTCCCGCCCGCGAGGCACGAGTTAGGCGCGCGGCGCCAGCCGCTGGAGGTGGCCTTCGTCGTCGACGTCTCGGGGTCGATGGGCGGCGGCAAGCTCGAAGCCGTGAAGGAGGCGTTGGCGCGCATCGGCGCCGCGTTGCCGCACGGCGACCGCGTCTCGCTGGTCAGCTTCTCCTCCGACGTGCGAGTGCACGTCGCCAACGCCCACTGCGACGCGGCGGGCCGCGCCGCGTTCCTCGACGAGGTGGAGCGCCTCGCCACTCGCGGCAGCACGGACCTGGCGGCTGGGTGGCTCGCCGGATGCGGACTCGTGCTTGGCGCTGGAGGCGAGGAGCCGACCGCGGGAGGACCCGGATCGACGGCCGGCGCGCCGCGTGCGGATGCGGAGGATCCGCGCGACGACGATGGGGTGGGCGCGAAGGGGGACTGTCCGGCGCGCGGCGCCGGCGCGGACCAGCTTCGCGTCGCCGCGCGCCACGGCTCGCATCGGCGCGCCGTGGTCCTCTTGTCCGATGGCCAGGCCAACCAGGGAGTGGTTGATCCCGAGCGGCTCGCGGGATTGGCCGGGGACCTCGCCAAGCGCGGCGTGCCCACCACCTGCATCGGCGTGGGCGCGGACTACAGCACGCGCCAGCTGGGCGCCATCTCGGACGCGTCGGGCGGCCGCTTCCACCACGCCCACGGGCCGGAGCAGATCGTCGAGATCCTGCTCGGCGAGCTCGAAGAGCACGAGCAGATCGTCGCCACGCAGCTCTTGCTCGAGGTGTCCGCGAAGAAGGGCGTCGCGGCGCGAGTCCTTGGACCGGTCAAGGGCGAGACGCGGCGCGGCGTTCATCGGGCGCTGGTCGGGTCCCTCTCGCGCGGCGCGCCGCGCAAGATCGTGGTCGCCATGGACTTCCCGCCTGGCGAGGCGGGCCGCGTGCACGAGGTGCGCGTGCGGCTCGTCGGCGTGGACCACGCCGGCGATCCGCTGCGCTTGCGCGCCAAGGCGAGCATCGCCCACGGCGACTGCGCCGGCTTGGCGCCCAGCGAAGCCGACGTGGTGCTCGTCACGCGCCGCATGGCCGACTGGCTCGGCCAGCAGGCGCTCAACCTCAACGAGGCCGGCGACTTCCAGGCGGTCTTCGAGCTGCGCGACCACCACGAAAGCGCGCTGCGCGTCTACGCCTCGGCCTCGAGCGAGGCCTTCGCGATGGCCGAGCTCGCCCTCGACCATCTCTCCCTGGCGAGCCAAGCCATGGACGACTCGCTGCGCAAGCAACGCTACGTCCGAGCGCGCAAGTCGCTCCACGAGGAGCGCGACCTGCGCCGCATGCCCGGCGAGCAGCCCTGAGGCGTCATCCTTCCTCGATTCCCCAAGTCGTCCTTTCGCGGCCGATCGCGCGCGCATTGGCGCGGTCGGCCGCCGCTGGAGGCGAGCTGGACCCGCCTCGTCGTGGGACATCCCCGCATCGAGCTCGACGGCCGCACGTGGCGCTTCGACACGGGCTCCACCTGCCGGTTCGGCGACGCGAGTCGACTCGCGCTCGCGGGACGCGAGTCCCGGCCGCGCCCGCGCCTCCCCGGCCTCGACGCCGCGACGTTGGCGAAGCACCAGCGGGAACCGATCGCCGGCTCGCCAGGCTTGGACCCACTCGGAGCCCGCGACTGGATCCTAGATGTCGTCGGGAGGCGCGCGTTGGCGGGGCAGTCCGCGGAGCTCGGGAGCCAAGCCCCGCCGTGCGCCAGACCCATGGGCTTGGCGCTGGTCGACCTGGACTCGCCCATCATCGGAAGCGTTGGGCGTGGGACAGCGGAGCGCAGCGCTCGCGTTGAGAGGCCCTTCGCTCCCAGGCTTCGCGGCCCTTCGCCGAGCTCGAGGACGGCTTCCCCGGAGTTGGCCGATGCACGACGCGCGTCCAGCGTGCCGGCGCGCCTCGGCCCTGGCTGGGACAGGCGCCGCTGGCGTGCTGGGCTCCGAGCTGGTCGGGCTGGGGTCGATCGGTCGGTCCACGCGCCGCTCGCGCTTGGCGCAGGGCGGGGAGCGGCCCCGAAGCGGCGCGGCCCGGCCTTGGCGCCAGCCCCAGTTCGCCGATTGGCGCAGGTCGCCCGCCTTTTCGGGAATGGACGCAACGATTCCGCGCACGAGTGGGCGGACCAACTGCCACGGCGCGTCCACAACTCCGGCCCGCATTCCCGGAAGTGGCGCCAGCCCGGGCCGCCAGTCGCAAATTCGCCTCCGGATCCCCGTCGCGCTCCTAGCATGAGCCACGGCTCCCCAAGCGAATCGGCTGGTTCGGCCTGCTGCTCCTTCCAGCCTCTCCCGCGATGTCTCCGCGCCTCCCGCCCCGGCGTGCGCGGCTGACGTCCCAACTAGACCGTGGTCCGGCGCGGCATGCGCGCGTTCCGTCCGTGGTCGCCAACCAAGCCAATCACATGACCAGCCCTTCCCGCATCCGCACATCGATCATGCGCGCCAGCATGGCAGGCGCCGTCGCTTGCCTCGGTTTCGCGGACTCGGCTGGCGCCGACGGGAGCTTCGGCGTCGGAGCCACCGGCGACGCGAAGCCGAGGCAAATCAGCCTCGAATGGCCGACCTTGTACTCGCAGGCCGGCTTCCAGAAGGCGCGCTCCGCCTGCTTGTTCGCGCCCGGCACCGACGACCTGCTCGTGCTGGCCGGGGGCGACCTCGTGCTCGTGCGCGACCCGCTCGTCGCGCCGCGCTTCGTGGGGCTCGTGTCGGGCGTGCGCGACTTCGCCGTGCTGCCCGGCGCCGGCGGCCTCGCGCGCGTCGCCATCGTCGGCGCCCAAGGCTTGTGGCTCAGCACCACGCGCGACGGCCTGGAGACCGGACCTGCGTTGGCCTTCGACGAACAGGTGCCGCTCTCCGGGTGGGAGGAAGTCGAGCTGCTCGACGCCGCGGGCGCGTCCGACGGTTGGACCATCGTCGGCGCCGGACCCTCGGGCCTCTTGCGCGCCCACAAGCCCAAGGACTCCGAGGTCGTCGAACGCCTCGAGCAGATCGAACTGCCCTTCGCGGTGGTCCACCTCGCGGCGGGCGACGCCTTGGCGGCGGGCGGCGTCGAATTCGCCGTCGCCAGTTGCAGCCAAGCGGCCTTCTTCGACGCCACTGGCGCCCAGTACCTGGGTCGCTCGACTGCGGGCAACTTCGTCGACCTCGAGCGCATCCCAGGGGGCGCCGACGCGCGCGACTCCTTCGGCCTGGCCTCGCGCCACGCGCAGGGCGACCTGCTCGAGGAGATCGTCGGCGGCGCCGCCATGGCGCCGGTCCACGGCGGGGATCTGCGCATCCAGGACTTGTCCTACGGGCAGGCGGGACCGGGTTGGCCCGCGACCACGCTGCAACGCGCCGACCTGCTGCTCGCCACCACGAGCGGGCACATGGTCGTGCTGCACGGCACGCCCCAGGTCGCCGGCGCCACCACCTTCGATTGGAACGCCGCGTTGTGGACCGTGGTGCCCTTGCCGAGTGGTCCGCTGCCGGCGTGGCCTTCGCAGGCCTGCGTGGCGGCGGGCGACTTCGACGGCGACGGCGACGGGGACTTGGCCGTGGCGGGCGCGCTCGGCGGCGCCGGCTGGGTCGCGCTGGTGCGCAACGACATGGCCCAGCCGGAGCGGCCCACGGCCCTCGTGCAGTTCGTCGGCATCGCCGGCACCACTCCCGAGCTGCTGCGCGCGACCGGCGGCGGCGAAGTGGGCGTGGACGCCCTGCTCTCCATCGCGCGTCCGACCACGTTCGGCGCGCAGGCGCCCAACAAGGTGCGCGTGCGGATCTACACGCGCGAATACGACCCCGCCGTCGTCGGGCCGCGACCGGATGTCTCGTCGGCCATCTGGCACGACCAGACCTGCGACGTCTTCCCGGATCCGCTCAACCCCGACCTCTTCCTCGCTCCCGTGGTCGTCCCGCCCAAGGCGTTGCCGGACGGCACGCAAGGTCCGCTCGATCCGACGACGACCTTGCTGTACTTCGAGCTGATTCCGCAGCTGTGGCAAGGCGGGACCATGGTCATGCGCGCCAGCGCCAGCATCCACGTCGCGGCCGGCGACGCGAACCTGCTGGCGCAGGTCGTCTGCGTGGACGAGCCCGACGAGTACTCCGTGGGATCGAGCCTGTGCGACCCATCGTCGACGGGCGGCGCGCCGATCTTCACCGACACGCATCGGCGGCGCGTGCTGCGCCGCATCCCGCCGCTGCCGCCGCAACCGGGTCCCGGCCAGCAGTGATCCGCGCGGCGCCAGCCGCGCGACGAGGATCGATGGGCGCGGGGCCGGGGCTCAGGCGCGCTTCTTCCGCGTCCACCAAGCCAGCGCGCCGGCGAGCGCCAACGCGGCGAGCGACCACGCCCAGGTCGCGCGTCCTCCCGCATCCGCGCGCGCGGCGGCGCGTTCGCGCGTGGCGGGGGAGGACGGAAGCACTGCGACGTGCGGCGCGCCATGGGCCAGCACGAGATGGTGCTGGAGCCTCTCGCGGCCCTCGCGCCGCGCCAAGGCGGCGCGCGCATCGCGCAACGCGCTGGCGGGCGTGGAGCCCGCCGCCAGTTCCACGCTGCACAGTTCCGCCAGGTCGACGGCGGCGCGCGCCTCGAGGTCGACGCTCGTCTGCAGCACGCAGTCGCCGCCCGCCAGCAGGAACGAAGCCGCGAGTCCGGCGCGCCCGTCGTCGCCGCGCAGCAGGGGACGCAGGGCCGACCCGCACACCACGAGGTTCGTCACGCGCGCCGCGGGCCGCGACTCGATGGCGTCCGACCACGCCGCGGCCGACTCGCGATCGGGGCCTTGCAGCAGGAAGCCCGCCCGGCATTCGCGGCGCGCGTCGTGGGCGCCATGCGCCACGACGTGCAGCACGGCCACGTCCGCGGCTCGCAAGGCCTCGAGCCCCGCCTCGGCGCCCAGCCGCAGTTCCATGCCGCCATCGAACAACGCGCTCCAACGCTCGAAGCGGCCGCGCTCGAGCGCGATCGGCTCGGGCGATTCGGGCGCGCCGACGACGCGCAGCGTGGCCTTCGACGCGCCACGCGCCAAGCCGCGTCGCGCCAAGGCCGCGGCGATGGGCAGCGATGGCGCGAAGCCCAGCGCGGCGCGGTCGCCCAGCCGGCGCCCGGAAGCCTCGCGCAGCAGGCCGAGCGGCAGGTGGCCCACGCTCTCGTCGCCCACGACCAGCACCTCGTCGTGGACGGCGAGCTCCGCGACCAGGCCCGCCACGCCGGGCGATCGTCCCAGCTCGTCGACCAGGGCGGCCACCGACGGATCGTCGATGTCGGCCTCGGCGCGCGTCGCCGCGGCGGCCGCGTTGCCGAAGCGTCCAGACAACTCGCGCAGCTTCTCGCCGTGTGGCAGCAGGTGCAGGCGCACGCCGCGCCCGTCGGCGAGGTGGACCTGCGTCGCGACCCGACCCGATTGCAGCACCAGCACGGCGCGCGTTCCGCCCGCGAGGACGGCGAGGTCGAGCGCGAGGTCCGCCTTGGATCGCTCGAGTCCAAGTCCGCGCGCCAGTCCGCCGATGTGCTGGGCGCGGTGCAGCCACTCGAGCGAGCGTCTCGCGCCCAGCTCCTCGCCCTCGACGGCGACGAGGCCCGCGCACAGCGTCGAGAGCACGCGCTCGCGCGGCGCGAACTGCAAGAGCGCGATCGACGAGCTGAGTCGCGCGACCCGCTCCCACTCGTCGAGGAAGCCCGGCATGCACGCCTCCAGCGCGCCCAGCGCGCGCCGCGCCGCGGCGCCGTCGCCGCGCAAGAGCTCGCGCTGCAGCTCGATGGCGGCGAGCTCCGCCTCCGCCAGTCCGCACGCGCCACCCGGCGAGCGCGGCGCGTGCGCGGCGAGGACGGCCAAGGCGGCGTCGAGCCTGGCGAGGTCGCCGCATTCGGCCTGCAACGCGGCAGCGAGGCGCGCGGCGGCGACGGCGAGGTCCGGATCCTCCGCGACCGCCGCGGGCGTGAGGAAGGACTCGAGCGCCGACAGTTCCTCGCAGGCGCCGATGTCGAGGCGCCGCCGCAGTTCGTGGCGCGCCACCGCCTCGCGCAGCTCCAGTTGGCGGGCCGCGCGCGGCCCGAGTTCGTCGAGCAGGCCGCTGGCGCGCGCTTGCGCCGCCAGCGGCGGCACCTCGTCGTGCAGCTGCAGGGACAGCGCCAGGCGGATGGCGAGCTCCGCGGCCTGCCAACGCGCCGTGGGCGAGCCGCAGCGCTCCGCCAGGCGGCGCGCTCGCTCGAGCGGGATGGCCGCGGCTGCGACGCGTCCGAGGAGCATGTCGAGCTCGGCGCGCGCCGCGTGCCACGCGGCGGCGACTTCCAGCGCCTCCTTGGTGGCGGGATCGGGCGCCGCGCCGTCGTCCTGCGGGTCGAGCGCCGCCAGGACGAGTGGCGTCTCGACCAGCTCGGCGCGCGACGCGTCGAGGTCGTTCGCGGCTTCGGCCAGGCGCTGGCGCGCGATCAGGGAACGCGCGCGTTCCATCGAGAGCCAGGCGCGCAGGCGCGGCGGCAGTCCTTCCCGGCGCAGCGCGTGCTCGATCGCGGCCGAGGCGCCGTCGGGATCCAGTTCGGCATGCAGCGCGTCCAGCGAGTTGTACGCGACCAGCCAATGCTGCTCCGGGCTGGCGCCCAGCGCCTCCAGCGCCGCGAGCAATCGCGCCAGCGAGCGTCCGGCGCCGCCCGCGTCGAAGGCGCTCGCCTCGCCTTCGACGAGCCGCAGCGCGTAGTCCACGCACGCCTCGGCGTCGGGTGCCTCGTCCGTGGGCAGTCCGAGGCTCGGCGCGAGGGCGCGCCAGGTCGCCGCAGCTCCGTCGTCCTGCGTCGCGCGCGCCGTGGCGCTCAGCGCGAGACCGGCAAGGGCCAGCGCCGCGAGCGCTCCAGCTCCTTGCCTCCCGCGTCGAGGGCGACGCGCACGATCTCCACGCCCACCACGTCCGGCAGGTTCGCCAAGTCGCTCGCTCGCGGGGTCCATGCGGGGGTGGCGCATCGGTGGCTGGCGAGCAGCGTACCCGCCTGGCCTTCCGCGGGCATGCGCAGCTCGACCACGAAGCGCTCGTGTGGCGCGAGGGGCGCCGCGTCGAAGCGCAGCGCTTCGCCGGCGGCGAGTCGCGCCGGTTCGACCAGCGCGCAGGCCATCGGCGCGCCGCCCGAGAGGAAGCGTCCGTCGTTGGAGCTCGGCGCCTCGTCGCGCAGCAGCAGGGGGACGCTGGCGAGGATCGCCGCCGCCGCGGCGACGAGGCCGAAGCTGCGCCAGCGCAAGGCGCGTCCGCCGCCCGACGCGTCCGCCTTGGACAGCGCTCGACGCACCTTGGCGCGGTCGGCGTCCGTGGTCTCGGCGCGCGCCTCGGCCAGCGTCTCGCGCTCGGCCTCGCGCTCGGCCTCGAGGCGGAGGCGCAATGCCACCAGCTCGCGCGCCGCGCGCAGCTCCTCCGGTCGCCGCGCGGCGAGCTCGGCCATGCGCGGGTCGCTGTCTTGGATCTCGCCAGCGACGAAGCTGGCGAGCAAGGCGTCGTCGCCGCTCATGCTTGCCTCCTCACGTGCGGCTCGAGCAGCCGCTTCAATCGTTCGATCCCGCGGTAGTAGCGGGCCTTGATCGTGTTCACGGGTTCGCCCTGGCGGCGCGCGATGTCGTCGAAGGGCATGTCCTCGAAGTGCCGCAGGCGCACGATCTCGTCGGCGGGCGGGCCGAGCTGGTCGAGGCACTGCTGGATCGTCGCGGCCTCCACCGCCGGTTCCCGCCGATCCTCCTCCGATCGCGCGGAGCGGTGCTCCTCGTCGAGGTACTCCTCCGCGGCGTGGCGCCGCCGCCGCTCGAGCGCCTTGTGCAGCTCAAGCTGGACGAAGCGGTAGATCCACGACTCCAAGGCGGCGCGTCCCTCGAAGGCCCGCAGCTTCGGCCACAGCGCGGCCATGACCGCCCCGTCGACATCCTCCAGTTCGGCGCTGGACAGTGGCGAGCCCAGGCGCCGATGCAGCGCGCGCAGCATGGCCGGCACGCAGGCCATGCGCCCGACCAGCTCGGACATCGCCGCCTGCTCGCCCGAGCCGGCGCGGCGGACGAGGTCCACGTCGGCCGCATGCGCCGGGCCGGGCTCGGGCGTGGGTCGGGGCAGGGGCGGCATGCCGTTGCGCGTCGAGCTCGGCGACGAACTCGAGTCTACCCGAGCGCCGCGCGACCACGCCTCGCGGTCCGTTCGCAAGGGGAGTCCGGGTGCCATGCTCGCTGGTCGCCCGGCGAGGACCGCGCGAGTTGCGGGAATCGCGCATTGTCCGCCCGAGGCTCGTCCGCGGGTTCCCGCGCGGCCACGGAGGACCCGCGCCGTGGCGGGTGGCTGGAGCTCGTCCCGGGCGCCTGAGCCGAGGATGTTGGCCTGCCGCACGCGCCCTTCGGGTGGTTCCGCGACCACGGGCGCCCTGGCCCCCGCCTACGCGGCGGGACGTTCGATGTCGGAGCGCCGATCTGACAAGATGGAGGGGGCTTCGCCTTCCATGTCGTCCAAGGAGCATCGCGACGATTCCAGGAGTTCCATCGGCTCCTCGCCGGCCGAGGCCGCGTACGCGCGCTACTTGGCGCGGCTGGCGGAGGGCGAGCGCGTCGACTTCGAGTCGTGGTGCGCGGGCCAAGGCGAGCAGGCCGCGGCGTTGCGCGAGCTGCATGCGCGGCATGCCGCATGGGGGTCCGTGTTCGGCAAGTTGGATGCCGCGGCGCTCGCAGAGGCGCTGCGCGATCCCGGCCTCGATTCCGAACACGCCGCGCCGGCGACGGGTGGAGCGGGGGCGGAGCTCCTGGAGCGACTGCGCGCCAAGTCGGCGGCCACCATGCGCTACCGGATGATGGGCGAGCTCGGGCGCGGCGGCATGGGTGCCGTGGTCAAGGTCTGGGACGAGGAGATCGGCCGGGCCCTGGCGATGAAGGTCGTGCTCGGCCGCGGCGAGGCGGGCGCGGGCGGCACGCCGCTGGTCGAGCCGCGCACGCTGTCGCGCTTCCTCGAGGAGGCGCGCATCACGGGGCAGCTCGACCACCCCGGCATCGTGCCCGTGCACGAGCTCGGCCTCGGCGAGGACGGGCGCGTGTACTTCACCATGCGCCTCGTGCGCGGCGAGGACCTGCACGCCGTCTTCGGCCACGTGCGCCATGGGCGCGATGGTTGGACGACGACGCGCGCGGTGGGCGTGCTGCTCAAGGCTTGCGAGGCGATGAGCTACGCGCACGACCGCGGCGTGGTGCACCGCGACCTCAAGCCGGCCAACATCATGGTCGGCAAGTACGGCGAGGTCTACGTGATGGACTGGGGCCTGGCGCGCGTCGAGGGAGCCGTCGAAGGCCACGACCCGCGGCCGCGCGACCACGTCGAAGGCGCGGTCGATGGATCCGAGCCGCAGGACGCCAAGCTGGCGCGCGGCGAGGACGCGGTGCCGACCATGGAAGGCGACGTGCTCGGCACGCCTTCCTACATGGCGCCCGAGCAGGCGCGCGGAGACCTGGCGGCGATAGGGCCGAAGAGCGACATCTACTCGCTGGGCGCGATGCTGCACCATCTGCTGGCGCTCGAGGCGCTGGAGGCGCCCTACGTGCGGCGCGGCGAGCGCCCGACGCCGCGCGAGACGCTGCGGCTCGTGCGCGCCGGTCCGCCGCCGCCCCTCGAGGAGCTCGCGCCCGACGCGCCCCCCGAGCTGGTCGCCATCGCCTCCAAGGCCATGGCGCGCGAGCCGCGCGAGCGCTACGCGTCGATGCAGGACCTCGCCGCCGACCTGCGCGCCTTCCTCGAAGGCCAGGTCGTCGCCGCGTACGAGACGGGGGCGTGGGCGCGGGCGCGCAAGTGGGTGCTGCGCAACCGCGGCTTGACCGCGGCGCTGGCCCTGGCGCTGGGCTCCCTGGTGGCGGGCACCGTGGTCGCGCTCGACCAGGCGGACGAGGCGCGCGCCAGCGAGCAGCGCGCGCTCGCGGCGAACGAGCAGCTCGACAAGCGCAACGTCGAGCTCGAAGTGCAGGCGCGCGACTTGCGGTTGCGCGGCATGATCCAGGAACTGGTGCGCTTCCGTTCGGAGTCCGCGCGCGCCGGCGAAGGCGCCGACATGGGGCGCCCGTCGGCCGAGTGGTGGCTGGCGGAGGCGGAGGCGCTGGTCGCGGGCTCGGTCGGCGAAGGCTCGGCATGGCGTCCGGGGCTCGTCGACGTGGTGCGCAAGCTCGACGAGCTGCGCGCCGAGCCGGGCTTGCTGCCCTACGCCGAGGAGGACCGCCAGCGCGATCGCTCCACGCATCCGATGGCGCCCAAGCTGGTCGAGCTCGAGAAGGAGCGCGCGGAGCTCGCCGCCAAGCCCGGCCAGGCGCTTCAGGCCCTCGAGGCGGAGCGCCAATGGCACAGGCGCATGCTGGGGCTCGAGCCTTGGCCGACGGAAGAGGAGGCGCGACGGCTCGAGGAGCGCGAGCTGGCCTCCGTCGATTGGCAAGCCTTGTACTCGGAGGCGGCGCGCAGGATGGGCCAACTGGGCGCGCGCGTCCACGGGCAGGAGGTGCGCGCGCTGGTGCTCGCGCGCCAGAGCCTCGAGCTCGCCCCGCCCGAGACCGCGCGCGGCGCCCGCAACCTGGTGGGCGTCGCGCTGATGCGCCTTGGACGCCACGAGGAGGCGCGGCGCGAGTTCGACCTGGCGCGGCCGGGGGCCGAGCGCGTCTTGGTCGAGGTGCTCGACAAGAACCTGCGGCTCCTCGACGCGGAGGCGCCCAAGTGGGCGCCCGAGCGACGCGCCGAGCGCGAGGCCGAGCTGGCCGTCCTCGACGAGCGCGTCGACACCGCGCGCGAGCGGGAGGAGGGCATGATCGCACCTGCGCTGCTCGTGCTCGACGAGCGCATCGCCGCCTTGCGCTCGCGCTGCGAGGCGCGCCGCACGTGGCGCTTCGCCACCGCGAGCCAGCAATGGTGGCACGACCAGCTGCAGTCCCTCGCGGACGATCTCGAGCGCCTGCGGGTGCAGGTCGAGCAGGGCGCGCGCTCGGTGCGCGGCGCCGAGGCGTTGGCCCGCTGGACGACGGCGATCGACGCCATCGCGTCCTCGGAACGCTACGCCGGACAACGCTGGCCTTCGGGAGCGAAGCTCGTCCCCCAGCTCGGCTTGCTGCCTCTGGAAGAGGATCCTCGCACGGGCCTGTGGGAGTTCCTGCTCGCGGCGTCGGGCGAGGAACCCGCGCGCTCCGCCGATGGAGCGTGCTTGCGCGACGAACAGGGCCGCCTCGTGCTCGACGACGAGACGGGCGTGGTGCTGGTCCTCGTCCCCGGCGGACGCATCCCGCTGGAGCAGGGCCTGCGCAGCGACATCCCCGAGACGCACTTCGAGTTCGCCAAGCTCGACCTCGATCCCTTCTTCCTCGCCAAGCACGAACTCACGAACAGCCAATGGGACCGCGTCTCCACGCGTCCGTGGTTGTCCGGGCCGCTGGCCGAACCGTCGATGCCCGCCGGCGGCATGAACTGGCTGGAGGGCCGCGCCATGGTCGAGCGCCACGTCGGATGGGTGCGACTGCCCACGGCGGCGCAGTGGGAGTACGCCTGCCGCGCCGGAACGCGAACGCCATGGTGGACGGGCGCCGACGAAGCGGTCCTCGTGGAGGCCGAGAACGTCAAGCCGCCCGGCAAGGAGGCGCGTCCCTTTCGCCGCGTGGGCCTCGGTCCGGCCAATCCATGGGGCTTCCACGACATCCACGGCAACGTGTGGGAGTGGTGCGCCGACGCGATGCTCTTGCAGTACGAGCGGCCCAAGCTGACCTCGCGACCCGGCGACGGCCTGCGCGAGCGCGAGAACGCGTCCTACCGGCTCATCCGCGGCGGAGCCGTCGGCTATGGCCCGGCGGAGGCGCGCTCCTACTTCGGCACGGGCCTGCCCTTCGCGCACAGCGCCCCCGACGTCGGCATGCGTCTGGCGCGACCCGTGACGCGCTGAATCGAGTCGGGGCTCAGGGGATCCACTCGAGCGACAAGCCGTTGCTCAAGTTGAAGCTCGAGCTGGTGCAGAAGGTCGCCGCGTTGCGGTAGTAGGCCTGGTAGCGGCGCGTGCCGCCCGTCGCTGGCGCGCCGCCAGCGACCGACAGGCGCGGATCGCCGACGACTCCCGCTCCGAACGCCAGCTGGCCGGTCGCGCCCGCCTGGCGCGCGCCCAGGCGCACGATGGATCCGCCGAGGCAGCGCAGTCCATCGCCGAAGGCGACGCCGAAGCCGCCGCCGGCAGCCTCGATCGACTGCAACAGCACCACCGGCGCGTTGGGCGGCAAGCCGATGGCGAGCAGCGCGACGCCATCGTGCGCCACGCTGGCGAGGCCGGTGGCCGCGAGGCGCGCGCCCCGCGGATCGGCGGAGTGCGCGCAGCCGCGTCGCGCCGCGCCGAAGTTGCCGCATGGGCACGGCGCCGCGCCGCCGTCGCCCGCGCAGAAGGTCGCCGCCGCGCTCGGCACGCGCGCGACGAAGATGTCCATCGCGCCGTTGGCGTCGTTGGCGACCAGGTTGCTGGCTGCGCTCTGGAAGGCGATCCAGCGGCCATCGGCGCTGAGCGCGGTGCGCGTGGACTGTCCGTTGCCGGTGGCGCCGGAAGGCGCGCGGCTGACGATGTGGGTGGCGGCCTCGGCGCGATCGCGCACCTGCACGTCGCGCAACCCGTTCGCGTCGCCGGGCGCCAAGTTGGGGGCGTCGGAGTTGAAGGCCACGAGGCGTCCGTCGCGCGACATGGTCATGCGCCCCGTCAGGCCGAAGGCGGTCGGTGGACCCGATGCGCCCGGCACGCCGGTCGAGCTCGTGTCGACCCGGTCGATGCGGCCGGTGGCGCGTTCCAGCACGAAGAAGTTGCGCAGCAGGTCGGCGTCGTCCGCCACCAGCGCCGGGTCGCTCGAGTAGAAGCCGATCGCGCCGCCGTCCTCCGAGATCGCGGGATACGTCGATTCCTGCAACGAAGGCGCGCCCGAAAGCGTGCGCGCCGCCACGTCCGTCCGGCCCAGCAGCCTGTCGCGCCACACGACCGTGCTCAGCCCCGAGGTGGCGCCCGGCACGAGGTTGGTGGCCGCGGTGATGTAGACGACGAAGCGTCCATCGCCGGAGATGGCCGTGGTCGACGGATCCTCGAAGCCGATCGAGGAGCTGTGCCAGTTGCCCTGCGCGCCGGCGTCGTCGACGCTGGCGAGCTCCATGCCGCCGGTCGCCAGATCGGCGACGAAGGCGTCGTGGTGGCCGTTGGCGTCGACGAGCGGGGGCACGAGGTCCTCGGCCTCGCTGTAGAACGCGACATGGCGGCCCTCGGCCGAGATCGAGGGACCGTACGAGTTGCCCGAGCCCGTCGCGCCCGCGCCGGGATGGCCGGAGGCGACCACGCTGACGAGCCGCGTGCGTCCGGTGGCGCGATCGCGCACGTAGATGTCGTAGACGCCGTTGCCGTCGGGATTGGCGACGAGGTTGGTGGCCAGGCTGGCGAAGGCGACGAAGCGCCCGTCGCCGGAGATGGACGGGTGGAACGAGCGGCCGTTGGCTTGCGCGCCGCCGAGGTCGGAGACGCTGACGCGTTCGGTGACGCCGAGCAGGCGGTCGCGCACGTAGACGTCCTGTTCGCCGTTCGTGTCGCCCGCCACGAGGTTCGAGGCCGAGCTGGCGAAGGCCACGTGGCGTCCATCGGCCGAGATCGCCGGCGCTCCCACGTCGCCGCTGGTGGGCGCCCCGGAAGGATCGACCGTCAACAGCTCGATCGCCGCCTGCCCGCGGACGATGGGCGCGCAGCAACAAGCCAGGCAAGTCGCGACCAGCAACCGTCTCATGCCGCGCAGCCTCCGGGGAGCCGTGGGAAGGGACGCGTCGTCGGCCGGCCCATCGGCGCGGGCGGCACGCATCCCGTCCCGAAGCTACGGCCGAGCGCGCGAAACTGTCAAGTTGTCCAGACAGTTCCCGCGCGGGCCTAGGCCGCTTGCTCGACGCGCCGCGCCAAGGCGCGCCGCGCCGACCAGCCCAGCCAGGCGAACAGCGCCGCGCTGGCGCCGATGGCGAACCACAGCCGCCACCATTGGTCCGGACCGCCTTCCGCGTCGAAGTCCGCCAGTCGCGCGCCGGCGAAGCACACCAGCGCCGTGCGCGGCACGGCGCCGAGCCCGCTGCCGAGCAGGAAGGCCGCGAAGGGCACGCGGGCCGCCGCCAAGAGCACGTTGACCAGCGCGAACGGCACGATGGGGGACACGCGCAGGAGCATGGTGGTCGTCGTGGCCCCGCGCGGATCGGCCGCCAGCGCCGCGTGGATCGCCCGGGCGCGCGGGGACCGCGCCAACCACGCCGCGAAGCGCTCGCCTTCCAGGCGCGCGGCCAGCGCGTGTCCCAGGGCCGCCGCCAGCAGGATGCCTGCGAACGACGCGGCGAGGCCCGTGCCGAAGCCCCACAGGTAGCCCGCCCACAAGGCGACCACCTGCGTGTTGACCAAGGCCAGGCCGGCCGTCGCCGCCAGGCAGGCGACGAACAAGCACAACGCGGCGGCGTCGGCGGGCTGGAACAGGTGTTCGATGCGCGGCAGCGCGGCCACGAACAGCGCGCTGCCGAAAAGCGGCATCAGCGTGGCCGCCCCGAGCAGGAGCCCCAAGGGCCCCAGCTCGCGCAGTCGGCGCCAGCGGCTCTCCACGACCTCGTTCGACACGCCTTGCCTACGCCCGCCCGCGCCGTTGGATGCAGCCCCGCCCTTTCAGACGGCCTCGAGCGCGCCGCGCAGGGCCGCGAGGTCGGCCGCCATGGGCCGCGAGCGCGACGGGCGCGCCAGCATGGCCGCGAGGCGCGGAGGCACGGGCACGGCGCGTCCGAGCAGGGGTTCGACGATCGTCTCGAACTTCGCCGGGTGCGCGGTGGCGACGATGGCCCACGGATCCTCGTCGCCGCGCGACCTGCGCTCGAGGACGGCGTGCGCGGCGCAGGCGGTGTGCGGGCACCACGCTCGTCCAAGTTCGCGCCAACCGCGCACGATGGTGGCGCGGATCGCGTCGTCGTCGACCGAGCACGCCTCGAGGTCGGCGCGCAGGTCCGGGTGCGAGGCGACCAAGGCGCGCAGGCGCTCGAGGTTCGAAGGAGCGCCCACGTCCATGGCGTTGGCCAGCGTCGCGATGGTCGCTCGCGGACTCGAGTCGCCGCGCTCGAGCCACTCGAGCACGGCGCGGTTGGCGTTGCCGGCGAACAGCACCTTGCCGATCGGCAGGCCGACGAGCTTCGCCACCACGCACGCCACCGCGTTGCCGAGGTTGCCCGTCGGCACCGCGAAGGAGAGCGGCTTGCCTCCCGCGCGCGCGTGGCGCAGGGCCGCCGCGGCGTAGTAGCCCATCTGCGGCAGGAGGCGCGCGAGGCTGATGCTGTTGGCCGAGGTCAGCGCGTGGCGCGCGCGCAGCCCTTCGTCGGCGAAGGCCTGCTTGACCATGCGCTGGCAGTCGTCGAACGTGCCTTGCACGCGCCAACTCGAGACGGCGCCGCCGAACGAGCCGAGCTGGTGCGCCTGGCGCGGCGACACCATCCCGTCGGGGTGGAGGATCACGGTGCGCGTCCCCGGCGCGCGCTCGAAGGCCGAACCGACCGCCGCGCCGGTGTCGCCCGAGGTCGCCACCAGCACGGTCAAGTTCCGCGCCGCGGGATCGTCGCGGCGCAGCGCCAGCAAGTTGGCCGCCAGGAAGCGCGCGCCGTAGTCCTTGAACGCCGCGGTCGGGCCGTGGAAGAGCTCCAGCTCGAAGGTGCGTCCGTCCGCGTGCGGCACGAGCGGCGCGTCCTCCGCGTAGGCCGCCGCGCACGAGGCGCCGAGGTGCTCCGCCAGCGGATCGCCGGCGAAGAACGGCCGCAGCAGCGCGCCCGCGACCTCGTCGAGCGCCACCGCTCCATGGAAGTCGCGTCGCCAGTCGAAGAGCGGCAGCGTGGTGGGCATGTAGAGGCCGCCATCCGGCGCGAGCCCGGCGAGGATCGCCCGCGACAGCGTCGTCGGCTTCGCGCCGCCGCGCGTGCTCTCGTAGGCGATGGGGCGCATGCCCGCGTCGCGCCCGATCATGCGCGCGACTCCACCACGGCGCCTGGCGCGTCGACGGGACAGGCGAGCGGGTCGCTGGCGAGCCCGGCGGCGGCGAAGGCCGCCTGCATCGCAATGGCCGCGCGCCGCGCCGTGGCCTCGCCCTCGCACCAAGCGAACACGCTCGGCCCGGCGCCGCTGATGCTCGCCCCGAGCGCTCCGCAGTCGAGCGCCGCGCGCTTGACTGCGGCGAAGCCGGGGATGAGCGGCGCGCGCCGCGGCTCGACCAGCACGTCCTCGAGCCCGGCGCGCACGAGGGAGAGGTCGTCGCGCCAACACCCGGCCAGGACGAGCGCCAGGCACTCGGACTGGCGCACGAAGTCGCCGATCTGGTACGGCTCCTTGAGCGCCG
>JBEBCR010000202.1:0-5233 GCA_041157565.1 Planctomycetota bacterium
CCACCGCGCGAGTCCATCGCGCGACTGGGATCCGGGAGCTACGCCGTGGCGAAGGGCGTGCTGTTCCCCTTCCACGCCCTGTCGCGCGCCGACGCCCTGCGCGGCATCGAGGAGCTCGACGCCGGCCTCGCGGCGAGCTGCGCGCGGCGTGGCCTCGCCTACGTGGCGCCGCCGGCGCGCTGGTACGGGCTCGATCCGATCCACGTGCGGCGTTCCTCGCGGCGCGAGTGGGCCGCGACATTGGTGGCCGCGATGCTCGGGACGGACCCGCCGCCGAGAGCGACAGCGCGCCCGCACGCATGGTCCTTGGCCGATTGGTCGCGCCTGCGCCTCCTGCGGCCGGAGCGCGAGGTCCTGTGCGGCATCGAGCGCCACGGTGCCGGCCGCGCGCGGCTCTCCACGGGCCTCGAGGTCCGTTGCCAATGACGCCAACCGCGCGGCCGCGCTCCCGTACAGGTCCGGTTGGCGGCTGCGAGCGGGCGCTGGACAGCGTGGCCGGACCGCCGCCAAGCTAAGGAGGAGATGCCCATGCCGACCAGCTTCGCCCCCCACGCCACGCGCCTCGCGGCCCTGTGGCTCGCCACCGGAGCCCTGTTCAAGCTCTTCGCCGGCAGCCCCAAGCTGCTGCCGCCGCTGATCGTCGAGCAGACGCCCTTCGACCTCGACCTGACCTTCCGGCTGGCGGTGGCGGCGGAACTGGCGCTGGTGGCGCTGGCCATGCTGCGCCCACGCGCCGGCTGGCCCTTCATCGCGCTGATCTTCGCCTTCTTCGAGGTGATCCTCGTCGACCAGGCGGCGCGCGGCGCCGAGTCCTGCGGGTGCCTGGGCGACGCGGTCAAGATGTCGCCGACGACCATGATGGCGATCGACGGCGTGCTGTTGGCGCTTCTGCTGCTCTCGCGTCCGTGGAAGCACTGGAGCGGAGTGCCGTGGCTCACCAAGCCTTCCGCTGCGCTCGTGGGCGTCATGGCGCTCCTCGGCGCCGTCGCGCCGTGGCTCGTCATCCCCGGCGCGGCGCCGACGGCGACCACGACGACGTCGGGCGAGGCCGGCGCCACGCAGGCACCGGCCGCGCGCTACCAGGTGTGGCAGCCCGAGCGCTGGGTCGGGCAGATGGTCTACGACATCCCCGAGCTCGCCGCGCACGTCGGCGAGGCCGCGTTGCCGGTCGACGGCGTGGTGGTCTTGTGGCGCCAGAGCTGCGACCACTGCAAGAAGCACCTCGAGGACATGCGCGGAGCGGACAAGGCCGACCGCCAGATCGTGCTCCTGCAGCTGCAGGACGACTTGAAGTCGTCGCGCGTCGTCGAGGCCATGCCGGAAGGCGCGCACGTGTCCCACCACCAGACGCCGGCGGGCGTGGACATCGTGCTGACCACGCCGTGGGACATCGTCGTCGCCGGCGGCGTGGTGCAGTCGGCGACCGAGACGCGCTGAGGCCGGGGCGAGCTCGCGCGGCCGCGACCCGCGGAACTCACTTCAAGGCGACGAGGTAGGCGAGCCAGCCGGCGCAGTCGCGCCCGAGGCGCCCCTTGGCGTCGGGGTAGTAGATGCCGTTGCCCGACAGGTCCTTCGACGAGTGGTCGGTGCCCTCGAACCACGACTGCACGTCGGAGAAGCCGGCGTCGCGCAGCACGTCCTTGGCCTCGGCCATGGTCCACAGGCGCCAGTCGTAGGTGAACGCGCGCTTGAGCTTGGTGCCGTCCTTGAACTCGAAGCTGATGTGGCAGCGGTACTCGGCCGTCCCGGGCAGGTAGCGCTCCTGCTCCCAGATGTAGGTGAAGCCGGCGTCGATCTTGCGGCGCTCGACCATCTCCTCGGGCGATTCGAGCCCGCCGTAGATGTCCATGCAGAAGATGCCGTCGTCGGCCAGCTCGCGGCGCGCGCGCTTGAGGTAGTCGAGCAGCTCGGAGCGCTCCTTCAGGTACCACCACGAGAAGTTCTGCGCGAGGCGCACGTCCGGACGGCGCGACGAACGCTCGCGCACGTCCGCCCGGCGCAGGGTCACGCGCCGCGCCGCGTCGCCGAGCGGCGCGAGGTTGCGCTCGCGTCCCCACGCCAAGGGCTCGGGATCCAGGTCGTAGCCCTCGGCCCAGCGGCTCGCGCCGAGCTTGACCCACTCGGCGGAGAGCTGCGCCGTGCCGCAGAAGTCCTCGCGCAAGCCCACGGGGTCGCGCCCGCGCAGCCGCCGGAAGATGCGCGAGACGAGCTTCACGTCGTGCTCGGCCGACTGCACGGCCAGCTGGTAGAGCTCGTAGCGGTCGGCGCCCTTCTTCGTGAAGCGCCGCCTGGGTTGGCGGCCGCGCGCCTTCTTCGTGGTCTTCGCCATGTGGTCCTCGCGCGCGTGGCGCGGCGCGCGAGTCTATCCGGTGCGCGCGTCGAGGGGATGCTGGTCCCGATGATTGTGCGAACTCCATCGGGCCTTCCGCGCCTTTCACGCCGAAAGAACCCGTGTGCCTGCCACGCGCAGCGCTCGCCGTGCGTTCTTGCACTGGCATCCAATTGGCGCGCTGGCGCCTTCCTAGGCCTAGGCCTCGCGTGCTGGCGCAAGGCCTAGGGCTTCGTGCGCGCGTCGGCGCGCGCGGGGGCCTGCATCGCCAGCGGCGATGGTGTTGAAGCATCGCTCTTGGTCCGCGGCTTCCGAGTCGCATGGCGGCGGTGCGCGACCACTCGACGGGGTCTCGGCAAGCGTCCTTGGCTGGAACGACGCCCCCTCTTGTCGTGCATTCCGCAAGGAGGAGCCGGCCTGGTGCCCGGTTGGGCGGCCCTCAGGCCTCGGGTTGGCATCCCGCCGAAGCGGGTGCCCTTCAATCCAAGACGATCGCGAGCCCAGCGGTTGCAGCAGCTTGGCGTGGAATTGCGCGTGGGCGCGGCATGCGTCGCGCACAATCTCCGGGGCCAGCATCTTCAGCGCGGACGCACCGGCACGCGCCCCGGCTTCCACATGGGCTCGACCTTGCCGTCGGCCACGAGGCGCACCGCCGCCAGCGCCGCCTTGGTGGCCTCGAGCAGGTGCGCGAAGTCGATCAAGGCCACCTCGTCGGTGACGCGGTGGTAGTCCTTGTGCAGGTTGTAGGAGGAGAAGGTCTGTCCCACGACGCCGCGCTTGACGAAGGCGTAGTTGTCCGAGCGCTCGAAGAACATCTGGTTCGGGTAGGGATCGGCCGCGATGGCGAGCGAGGCGGCCGCGAAGGCCTCGTGCAAGTTGGTGCGGTCGTGGCCGGTGAACCATAGCCAGCCCGCGCCGCCGGCCTTCTCGTCGGGTCGGCCGACCATCTCGAAGTTGAGGTTGGCCACGGTGCGCTCGAGCGGCGCGCGCGGATGGTCGAGGTGGTACTCCGTGCCCACGAGGCCGATCTCCTCGGCGGTGGCGAACAGGAACACCACGTCGCGCGCCGGCGGCGGGCCGCCCGCGAGCGCGCCGGCGATCTCGGCCAGCATGGCGCAACCCGAGGCGTCGTCGTCGGCGCCGTTGTGGACGCGGTCCTCGCCTTCGGCCGCGCGCTCGTCGAGGCCGACGTGGTCGTAGTGGGCCGAGAGCACGAGCGCCGTGTCGGCCAGCTTGGGATCGTCCTGCGTGCCGACGCCCTCGAGCAGCCCGACCACGTTGCGGCAATCCTCGCGCGCCTTCTCGACCTTGGTGTCCACCGCGAGCAGCGCGCCGTCGCCGGCCTGGCGCAGCGCGTCGAGCATCGGCGCGTTGGCGCGCATGACGATCGGCTGGCCGACGCGCGAGCTGGGCTTGTCGACGCGCTCGAGTCGCGAGAAGAGGCGCTCCCGCGGGGTGCCGGCCTTGGCCTGGCCGCGCGTCACGATCAGGCCGAAGCCCTGGCCCTCGCTCAGTTCCTTGGCGGCCAGCCACTCGCGACGCTCGGCAGCGGAGCCGTCGAGCACCAGAGCCATGCCGGCGTCGGGCGCGTCGGGCATGCGCTCGAGCGAGTCGACGAAGCGCACGACGAGGCCGGCGTGGGCCAGCGGCTCGGCCACGATGTCGTAGTCCACGCCCAGCTGGAACGCGCGGCGCGCCTCGCCTTGGCAGAGCGTGACCTCGGGCGCCGCGCTCGAGCGCGCCCGCACCATGGGCACCGCCTGGAAGTAGGTGCCCGCGTCCCCGCCCGGGGCGACGCCGGCGAGGCGCAATCGCTCGGCGAGGAGGTCGCCCGCGACGCGGATGCCGGCGCTGGAGGTGGCGCGACCCTCCAATTCGTCGGCGGCGAGGCTCGCGAGGACGTGCTCCAGTTCCTCGCGCGTGACCTCGGGACGACTGGGCACGGGCTTGCGCTCGGCGACGCTCGTAGCCGGCGCGCCGGGTCGCGTGGCGACGGGGGCCGGGCCTTGGTCATGGTAGTGGTCGTGGTCGTGGACGACGACCAGCGCCAGGGCGATGGCGAGGAGGGTGGCGGAAGGCACCATGCACCAAGCCTAGCGAGGACCGGCTCGGCCCGCGGCGCGCACCCGGGGGGATTCGAGGCATGGAGCATGTTCCCGAGGCCGGGATGACCGTCGGGCGAGGCACTTGCGCTGGCCGGTCTCGCCGCGCGGTCATCCCCCCTTGGAAAAGGAGGAGGGCGCGAGTCCCGCCTTGGCGGCACTCGCGCCCTTCCAGGGCCACCGGGCGATTCGCGCCCGTCCTTGGCCCTACTTGCTTCGCGCTCGATCGGCGCGAAGCGAAAGACGAGCCGGTGGCCTCCGTCCGGCGCGCCCCCCTGCCCTCGATCGGAGGTGGGAGGCGCCAGGACGCCGTCTGCGGCTCAGACGGAATCGCGCAGAGCCTTGAGCACCATTTCGTTGCTCTTGGGATCGGCGACTTGCACGCGCACGGCACCATCGATGCCGCGCGGGACGCTCAGGACGCCCGGAGCCAAGCGCCGGTTGACCCGGCGAGCGATCTCCTGCGGGTGGTCGACCTGCAGCAAGATCCAGTGGCCCACGGACGGCATCGGACGCACCCCCGGGATCATGGCGAGCCGGGAGGTGAACCGGTCCTTTTCCTCGATCATCCGCCCCTCCGCCTCCTTCGAAATCAAAGGAGGCTTCCCTCCCGAAAGCCTGCAGCAGGCCGCATTCCGGCTGGAATGCTGGCTGGACGACGATCGACCTGCCGCCGGGACCCCCTCCCGGTGCAGCAGGCCGGCGGAACATCGCCCTCCGACCCTTCAGGTGAGGGGCACACTATCTAGCGTGTGAGGGGCATGCAAGCACTAGATGCAGCCATATCCTGAATTTGGATTCA
>JBEBCR010000203.1:0-4262 GCA_041157565.1 Planctomycetota bacterium
CGGTCTGGTGCGCCCGGGCAGGTTCGAACTGCCGACCTGCGGTTTAGGAAACCGCCGCTCTATCCAACTGAGCTACGGGCGCGTAGTCGGGCATCTTAGCGCGGCGCCACCAAGTTGCGACCCGTCCCGAGCGCGCGGGAGCGGGCTATCATCCGCGCATGCAGGCGTCGCGAGCGACCTTGGCCGTCGTGGCCGCTCTGGCTTGGCTCGCGTGCGGCTGCCGCGCGCCTGGGCGTGGCGAAGAGGTCCGAGGGCGGGATGCGGCGACCGACGCCGACGCATGGCCGTGCGCCGCGGCGGAGGCGCGCGCGAAGGCGCTCCACGACGCGCTCCTCGAGGGTCTCGCGGCCGGGCGCGTGGCCGGAGCGGTGGCGCTGGTCGGCCGCGGCGACGAGGAACTGGCCTGCGCGGCCGCCGGCTTGCGCGCCGTCGAGCCGCGCGCCGAGGCGGCGACGCGCGACACGACGTGGGATCTCGCCTCGTTGACCAAGCCCATCGCCACCGCGAGCTGCGTGCTGGCCTTGCGCGACGAGGGACTGCTCGAGCTCGACGCGCCTCTCGCGCGCTGGTTGCCGGAGTTCGGCGCGCACGGGAAGGACGCGATCACCATCGAGCAGCTGCTGCGGCACTCGTCCGGCCTGCCGGCCGCGAACCCGCTCTCCGACTACGCGCAGGGTCCCGACGAGGCTTGGCGGCGCATCTGCGCGCTGGCGCCCAAGCATCCGCCCGGCGCGCGACGCGTCTACAGCGACATCGGCTACATCGCGCTCGGCAAGCTGGTCGAGCGCCTCGACGGCTGCTCGCTGGCGGCATCGGCGCGCCGGCGCGTCTTCGATCCCTGCGGCATGCGCGACGCGGCCTTCGTCCTCGATGCCGAGCGGCGCGCGCGCTGCGCCCCCACCGAAGCGCTCGCGAACGCCGTGCCGCGCGGCGTGGTCCACGATCCGCGCGCCCGCGCGCTGGGCGGCGTCGCCGGGCACGCCGGCCTGCACGCCACGCTCGACGACGTGGCGCGCTGGTGCCGCATGGTGCTCGCCGGCGGCGAGCTGGACGGCGTGCGCGTGCTGTCGGAGGACGCGTGCCGGCTCCTCTTCGAACCGCGGGCGCTCGGCGATGGATCCGCGCCCCGCACCATCGCGCTCGACGCCGATCCGGCGAACTCGGCGCGCGGCGCGCTGTTCCCCGCGGGCCGAAGCGTAGGGCACACGGGCTTCACCGGAACTTCGCTGTGGCTGGATCCCGCGGCCGGCGGCTTCGTGGTGCTATTGTCCTCGCGACTGCATCCAGCCGGCGACGGCGACGCCAAGCCCTTGCGGCGAACGGTCGCCGACGCCGCGTGGCGCATGCTCGCCGCGCCTTCCAGCGCGCGGCTCGTCAGATGTTCTTCTTGCCCAGGCGGTTGAGCAGCACCGAGCCCATCACCGGGAAGAGGTTGTTCGGCGAGACGTAGTTGTGCGTCAGCGAGATGGAGTCGGACAACGCCGTCACCTCGTGGAACCAGCGCTGCGGGAAGAAGATCGTCTCGCCCGGGTGCACGTCTCCGACGTGGTAGCGCAGATTGGCGAGTCGCGGGTACTTGGCGAGGTCGGGATCGAGGATGTCGGTCCCCGGGTAGTAGCCCGGTCCCTGACGCGTCTCGATGTAGACGTCGTCGGTCTGGTCGTGCGAGATCAGCACCCAGCGCTTCACCCCCACCAGCTGGGCGTTCCACGAGTGCGTGCTCATCAGGTCCCAGTGCAGCTTGGTGAAGGTGCCCTTGGGGCCGAGCAGCAGCGCCGTGCCCTTGGGATCCCAGCGATCGGGGCAACAGCGCTCCCACAGGTCGTCCGCGTACGCTCGCGGCATCGAGTAGTGCTCGGCCAGCTCCGGATGCTGGCGCCGGAAGTACCAACCCTCGAGGTACAGCGGCGAGCGGTGCTCGTCCTTGATCCGACCGGCGCGATGGTCGTCCATCCAGTCGAGGTACTCGCCCACCGTGGTCTTCACGCTCTTGTCGAACTGGCGCCCGCAGACGACCTTGGTCGCGGCGTAGTTGCGGCGGAAGTACTCGAAGGTCCACAGGTCGCGGGCCTTCCACGAGTCCTGGATGCCGCCGATGATGACCGGCTTCTTCTTCTTGTAGTACTCGTGGTGGAAGTCGCGCGCGGAGATGCTCGCGTGCCGGTCGATCTCGCCGAGGCAGACCGGTCCCTTGGTCGCGCTGGCGGTCGTGGGGGCGCTCGTCACCATGGTCGTGGCAGAAGACTAGCACATGACCTGTCGGACGCCGGGGCGGCGCGACTCAAGCGCGCGGGCGTGCTAGGTTGGATCGCATGCAGAGGAGGCGTCTGGGCGGCAGCTCGCTGGAAGTGCCGGTCGCTTGCTTCGGCGCCTATGCGCTGGGCGGAGGCTACTGGGGCCCGCAGGACGAAGCTGAAGCGATCCTCGCGCTGCAAGTGGCGATCGACGAGGGCATGGACGCCATCGACACCGCGCCCGTGTACGGGTTCGGACGCTCCGAGGAGCTCGTCGGCGCGGCGCTGCGCGCGCGGCCGGGCAAGGCCAGGGTGCTGACCAAGGTGGGACTGTCGTGGGACGCCAAGCTCGAGGCGGGCGACCCGCGGCTGGCGGGCGCGAAGCCCCAGCGCGCTCCGGACGGGCGCGAGGTGCTCGTGGCGCGCGACGGCCGACCGGCGGCGATCCGCGCCTGCGTCGAGGGCAGCCTGCGGCGGCTCGGCGTCGAGCGCGTCGACCTGGCGCAGATCCACGCGCGCGATCCGCACACGCCCTTGGCCGAGACGCTGGGCGCGTTGCTGGATCTGCGAACGACGGGAATGATCGCCGAGATCGGCGTGTCGAACTTCGACGCGCGCGGCATCGACGAAGCGCGCGCCATCCTCGGCGCGACGCCGCTCGCCGGCCACCAGTTGCAGTACAGCCTGCTCGCTCGCGAGGCCGAGCGCGAGCTGCTGCCGCAGGCTGCGCGCGGCGAAGTGGGCACGCTGGCCTACGCGGCGCTCGACCAGGGGCTCTTGACCGGCAAGGTGCGCGCCGAGCGCTCCTTCGGTCCCGGCGAAGGGCGCGCGCGCCGCAGGAGCTTCCAGTCCGCGAACCGCGCGCGCGTCAACCGCGTCCTCGACGAGGTGGTGGCGCCGATCGCCTCGGAGCGCGGCGCCAGCGTGGCGCAGGTGGTGCTGGCCTGGACCATCGCCCAGCCGGGCGTCACCTGCGTGCTCGTCGGCGCGCGAGATCGCGCGCAGGCGCGCGAGAACGCAGCGGCCGGGCGGATGCGGCTGGCGCCGGGCGAGCTCGACGCCATCGGCGCGGCCTTCGCGCGCCTGCGGCTCGCACCCGGCCCGGGCTCGGGGGTGCGCACCTGGCTCAAGTACCTGCTCGGGCGCTGAGCCCGGCCGTCCTCAGTCGCCGCCGGGGACGGCGACGAGGATCGAAGCCGAATGCATGCGACGCGGATCGGCGTGCGCGGCGAGGCTCTGGACCAGGCTCCGCGTCGTGCGCGCCACCTTGCCCTGGTGCACGATGCGCCCGTCGCGCACCACGCGCACCTGCGCGTCGAGGTCGGCGTATTCGTCCGACAACAGCACGCGCAGCTCGCCGGCGTCCGCCGCGCCGCGGATCGTGAAGGTGTTGCCCGCGCGTTCGGCCTCGAGGCGCGTGCCGGCCTTGGGCTCCACGCAGCCGAGCCAGTAGAAGTCGCGGTGCACGACGTCGTCCTGCAGCCAGACGAGCTTCGCGGGGTGCGGATCGCGCGTGAAGCGCGCCATCCAGGGCAGCGCCTGCGCGTCCTGCCGATCCATCCAGTGGCCCTTCCCCTCGTGGATGACGACCTGGTGCTCGTAGCCGCGCGGATCGGCCTTCCGCAGCGCCGCCAGCGCGTCGCGCCATTGCGCGGCGATCTTGTTGCGGTCGTAGGCCGAGTCGTTGGCGCCCATGTGCAGCGCGAAGGGCAGGTTGCGCAACCCGTCGGGGCGCGTCTCGTTGGGATGGCCCGCCATCATCGCCGCCGCCGCGAAGCGATCGGCCATGCGCGGCGCGAGCTGGTACACGCCGTCGCCGCCCGCGCTGTAGCCCATCAAGTAGACGCGGTCCGGATCGACGTCCTCGGCGCGCACGAAGGCGGCCACCAGCTCCTCGAGGAACTCGTCGACGTGGCCCTGATGCCACAGGTTCCACGTGTCGGTGGGCGCGCGCGGCGCGACGTAGACGCCTTCGGACGGCTGGTACAGGCGCTTCTGGTTGTCCCACTGCTGGTCGTTGACCTGCGG
>JBEBCR010000204.1:0-3429 GCA_041157565.1 Planctomycetota bacterium
AGGTCTCGCGCATCTCGCCCGAGGCGCCCATTCCCGTGCTGGCGGCGCGCCGCAGCGAGGAGAAGCTGGGCGGCGCGGGCAACGTCGCCGCCAACCTGGTCGCCATGGGCGCCGAGGTCGAGGTCGTGGGCGTCGTGGGGGACGATGGCTGGGGACGCGCGCTGCGCGCCCTGCTCGAGGACCAGAGGATCGGCGTCGGCGGCCTGGTCGTCGACGCGCGCCGTCCCACGACGCAGAAGAAGCGCATGATGTACGGCGCGCAGCAGATGCTGCGCGTCGACTGGGAGGACGCGCGCGCCATCGGCGGAGACGCGCTGCAGGCGCTGGTGCGGCTCCTGCCGGACAAGGTGCGCGCCGCCCGCGCGGTCGTCCTGTCCGACTACGGCAAGGGCGTGCTGGCGAACGAGGTCGTCGCCTGCGTCGTGCGCGCGGCGCGCGCCGCGGGCGTGCCCGTGCTGGTCGATCCCAAGGGCGACGACTACTCGCGCTACAAGGGCGCGACGCTCGTGACGCCCAACAAGAAGGAGGCGGAGCAGGCGCTGGGCCGCAAGCTCGCGCGCCACGCCGACCTGCCGCAGGCGGCGCAGGACCTGATGCGCATGGCCGAGCTGGACGCGGCGGTGGTGACGCTCGGCGCCGACGGCATCTACTACGAGGATCGGCGCGGGGCGCGCGGGCACGTGCCGGCGCAGGCGCGCGCCGTGTTCGACGTCACCGGCGCCGGCGACACGGTCGTGGCGCAGCTCGCCTTCCACATGGCCGCGGGGCTCGACCTCGCCACGGCGGTGGAGCTCGCCAACGAGGCGGCCGCGATCGTCGTCGGGCGCCTGGGCACGCACGCCGTGACGCGCGAGGAGCTCCTCGCGCACCTCGCCGCCGACGGGCGCGACGAGGGCAAGCTCCTCGACGCGACGACGCTCGACCTGCGCGTGGCGCACTGGAAGAAGCAGGGCAAGCGTGTCGTGTTCACCAACGGCTGCTTCGACGTGCTGCACCTCGGCCACGTCACCTACCTCAAGTGGGCGCGCTCGAGGGGCGACGTGCTGCTGGTGGCGGTCAACGACGACGCGTCCGTGCGCCGCGCCAAGGGGCCGACGCGGCCGGTCAACCCGCTCCTCGACCGCATGGAGGTGCTGGCCGCCTTGGAGTGCGTCGACGGCGTGGTCGGCTTCGCGGAGGACACGCCCCTCGAGCTGATCCAGCGCGTGACGCCGCACGCGCTCGTCAAGGGCGCCGACTGGGCCGAGAAGGGCGTCGTGGGCCGCGAGTGGGTCGAGTCCCACGGCGGCGTCGTGCACCTGGCGCCGCTGGTGCCCGGACGCTCGACCACGGCCATCCTCGAGCGCGCCCGCCAAGGCGACGCCTGAGCGGCCGCCGGCGCGCTCCCCTGCGCTAGCGCCCGAGCAGGTGCCTGCGCACGAGCTCGAGCTGCAGACGTTGCCAGTGCGCGGCCAGCGCCGGTTCGACGACGCCGTGCCGCTGGCGCGGGTAGAGCATCAGGTCGAACTGCTTGCCGGCGCGCTGCAGCGCCAGCGCGAGCTTCGTCGTGTTCGCCGGATGGACGTTGTCGTCGATCGCGCCGTGCACCAGCGCCAAGCGCCCCGACAGCGCCGGCGCGGCCTGCACCACGCTGGTCGTGGCGTAGCCCTGCGGGTTGTTGGCGGGCGTGCGCATGTAGCGCTCGGTGTAGATCGAGTCGTAGTCGCGCCAGTCCGTGACTGATCCGCCGGCGATGCCCAGCGCGAAGCGCTTGGAATGCGTCAGCGCGTACGAGGCCATGAACCCGCCGAAGCTCCAGCCCGAGATGCCTACGCGCGACTCGTCGATGCCGCCTTGGGCGACCAGCCAGTCGAGCGCGTCCTCGAAGTCGGCGAGCTCGCGCTTGCCCAAGGCCTGGTAGCACACCCGCGTCGACACGTGGCCCTTGCCGCTGGCGCTCTGGTTGTCGACGGCGAACACCACCACGCCCTCCTGCGCCATGAGCTGCTGGAACATCATGCGCGCGCCGCCCCAGGCGTTCCTCACCGTCTGCGAGTGGGGGCCGCCGTAGACCAGCATGAGCACGGGATGCTTGCGCGCGGGGTCGAAGTCCGGCGGCAGCACCAGGCTCCCCTCCATGGCGAAGCCGCCGCGGTTGGGCACCTGCACCAGGCGCGGCGGGCTCCAGCGCCATTCCTCCAGCGCCTTGACCGGGTTGTCGTCGATCATGCGCACCAGCGCGCCGTCGCGGTCGCGGAGCGCCACCTTGGTCGGCGTGGCGACGTCGCTCCAGCTGTCGACGTAGAGCGACCAGTCCTTCGACGGAACGACGGAGTGCGTGGCCTTGCCGCTGGTGAGGAGCCGCGGCTCGCCGCCGTCGAGCGGCACGATCACGAGGTCGGAGCCCACGTGGCTCCTGAAGGTGCCCGAGACCCACGCTTCGCGCCGCGCCTCGTCGACGCCGTGCAGGGTGCGCGCCTCCCACTCGCCCCGCGTGACCTGGCGCAGCAGCTCTCCCTCCCTGTAGTGGTACAGGTGGCGCCAGCCGTCGCGTTCGCTGGACCACAGGTAGGTTCCGTCCGCCAGCCAGCGGATCGAGTCGTCGACGCGCTCCACCCAGGCTTCGCCGGCTTCGCGCAGCAGGCGCCGCGAGTCGCCGCCGTCCTTGGCGCTGCTCCACAGCTCGAGCCAGCGCTGCTCGCGGTCCTGCACCTGCCACACGAGCCGGTTCTGCGGCGACCACGACACGTCGACGACCAGCGGCTCGGCGTCCTTCCACGCCGAAAGATCTACGACGCCCACCGCCTCGGGCTGGTCGAGCCGGTGCGTGCGCAGGCTCGCCACCGGGTTCGGCTCGCCGGCGCGCGGGTAGGGGCTCGTCTCGACGACGTGCGGTTCCGCCGCGTCGTCGACCAGCGTCCAGCGCGGCACCCGCGCCTGGTCGAGGCGCAGGTAGGCGATGGCGAGCGAGTCGGGCGACCACCACCAGCCGCGGAAGTTGCCGCGCCCGTACAGCTCCTCCTGGTAGATCCAGTCGAGCACGCCGTTCAGCACGTCCGCGCCGCCGTCCGTCGTCACGCGCCGCGCGCCGCCGCGCAGCGCGTCGCCGACCCACAGGTCGTTGGCGGCGACGAAGGCGAGGTGCGCGCCATCGGGGCTGAAGTCGATCTCCTGCTCGGGCACGGTGGGCGTCTCGCTGACGCGCACGGCGGGCGCGCCGTCGAGGCTCGCCACCCACAGGTCGCCGAGGTGCGCGAACCACTGGCGCGCGCGCGCGGCGTCCATGCGCTCGGGCGCGGGCTGGGCGAGCTTCTTGCGCCCGGCGTCGTCGAGTCCGCCGACTCCGCGCAGCGACTCGTCGAGCTTGTGGTCGCTCCACAACTCGACCGCGGCTCCCGAGCGCGCGTCGACTTGGAACCAGCGGCCGTCCTTGGCCTCGAGGAACCGCGC
>JBEBCR010000205.1:0-7765 GCA_041157565.1 Planctomycetota bacterium
GACGCCGGCGAGGGCGACGAGCAGGGCGAGCCAGGCGTACGAGCGACGGCGCATGCGCGGGGTGCGGCGGCATGCGAAGACCATGCCGGAGGGGCAGCATAGCCAAAGGATTGGTCTGGAGGCCTCGCGGCGCCTACTCTGGGCGCATCGTGGTCCGACATCCGCACGCAACGAGCCTCGCCTGTGCGCTCTCGCTCGCGGCCGCGTGCGAGCCGGCCGCCATGCCCGCGCGCGCCGGTTCCGAGCCGGAGCCGACGCCCGCGGCGCGGCCCGCCCAAGTCGCGGCGGCGCCCGCGCCCGGGCGCATCGCCGCGCGGCGCGAGCACCCCCCCGCCATGGGCGCGCGCGCCACGGCCCTGCTCGCCGGCGACCTCGATGGCGATGGACGCGACGAGTTGATCGCGGGCTGCTACGGACCGGGCAGCCTGCAGGCGTGGTCCAAGCTGGGACGCGGACTCGAACCCGTGTCGACGCCCCGCGCCTTGGAGGTGGACGACTTCCCGCTCGGGCCGGCGTGGCTCGCCGCCCGCGCCCCGCGCTCGGGCTCCGAAGACGCGCGCGTCGTGCTGGACTCGCGCGCCAAGCCCGGGATCATGGTGGTCGACGCGCGCGCGCTGCTCGCCTCCGACGGCGGTCCCATGCCGGTGGCGTGGAGCGCGGAACTGCCGGCGCGGCCGCGCGCCTTGGCGGTCGGCGGCCACGACGCCTCCGGACGCGCCTCCATCTGGGTCGCCACCATCGACGACGACCTGCACGCCTGGCGCGAGGGCGAACGCATCGTGCGCGCGCGCCTGCCCGACGAGCAGGCGACGGCGCTCCTGCCGGAGGACGGCGGAACAAGCGTGCTGGTGGCCTCGCAAGGCTCGCGCCGCGTCGTGCGCCTGCGCGTCGTCGACGGCGGATTGCGCGAGGAGGCCGCGTGCGCCCTCGACGGGTTGCCGCGACGCCTGGCGCGCGGCGCGTGGCGCGGCGAAGAACGCGTGTTCGTCGCCGGCGGCGACCACGACGTGTGGATCCTCGAACCGCGCCAGTTGCGCGTGGTCGAGCGCCTCGACGCCGGCATCGTGCCGATCGACCTCGAGATCGGCCCCGCAGGCGGCCCTTGGTCGCTGGCGCTGCGCGGCCAGGAGTGGCGCGGCCACGGCGCGGGCGCTCCGCCGCCCGTATACGCCGGGCAACATCCGCTGGACGCCTGCGTGGGCGACTTCGACGGCGACGGAATCGCGGACGCGGCCTTCGCCAACGGCGACGCCAAGCGCGTGTCGGTGCTCTTCGGCGCGCACGGCGCGGACGGGCGTCAAGTTTCCTGGACGACGGCGCGCGACCACGCCACCGGGCGCGCGCCCTACGAGCTGCTGGCGGCCGACTTCGACGCGGATGGACGGCTGGACGTGCTGACGCTGGACGCGCTGGAGGGCACGCTGTCCCTGCTGCGCGGCGGCCCCGAGGGGCTGCTCGAGAAGCGCGTGGTCGAGCACCTCGGCAGCGTCGAGTCCCCGCGCGCGCTGCACCTCGACGGGGACGGCAAGCTCGACCTGCTGGTCCTGCAGCGCACGGACAAGGGCGGGCGCCTCGTCGCGCTGTTCGGCGACGGACGCGGCGGGCTGGCCCAGCGCGCGCTGGTCGCGCCCCTGCAGGTCGGACGCGGCGCCAAGGACCTCGCGCTGGTCGACCTCGACGGCGACGCGCGCCCGGAGGCCATCGTGGCCGACCCCGAGGGCGACGCGCTGCACGTGGCGCGCATCGTCCTCGGCGCTGACGGCAACCCGAGCCTCGTGCCGGCCTCGACGCGCCCGACGAGCGGCGCGCCGACGGCGCTCTCCTTCGACGAGTCGACGCGGCGGCTGCACGTCGGGCTCTCGGGCGGCAAGGCGCTCCTCTGCCTGCGGCTCGACGCGCCCGGGTCGCTGGAGCTGCCCGCGGCCGAGGCGTGGCGCGCGGACCTGGCGGCGCCCTGCGCGGCGCTGGCGCGCGGCGATCTCGACGGCGACGGCGCGGCCGAGATCCTGGCGCTGGCGCTCGCCGGCGACGGACCTGGACGCCTGCACGCCTTGCGCGCCGCGGACGGCGCGGCGTGGTGCGAGCCGCAAGACACCAGCCTGCGCCCCTACGACGTCGCCGCGGGCGACCTCGACGGCGATGGCAGGGCCGAGGTGCTCGTGTCGGCGCAGAACAGCCACCACCTCAACGCGTGGCGCGCGACGGAGGCGGGGACGCTCGCGCGGGCCGCGGACCTCGGCGCCGGGCTCGGGCCGCTCGGACTGCTCGTGGTCGACCTCGACGCCGACGGCGCGCCCGAGATCCTGGTCGCCAACGCCTTCGGCGACTCGCTCAGCGTGCTGTCGACGCGCTGAGCGCCACGAGCATGCGCTCGAGGCCGAGCATCAGGCGCAGCGAGCCCGAGGCCGGATTGGGACCAGCCTTGGGCGCGCGATCGACGAGGAAGCCGTGCGCGCGGCGGTAGCGCGCCACGCTCGTGCGCAGCACCGTGGCGTAGCGCGCGCGCACCTCGTCCTGCGGCAACCCGAGGTGCGGCGCGGCGAGCGTCGCCAGGCCCTGCAGGAGGTTCGAGGGCGTGCCCGGCAGGTCGCCCACCTGCAGCGCCGTGCGCGGGTCGAAGGCGTAGATGGTCACGTCGCCGAAGGCCCCGTTGCCGTACTGCTCGCCCTGCATGTGGGCGTGGGCCGCGTCGACGAGCGCGGGCGCGAGTCGCGGCAGGATGGAGGGTTCCGCCAGCGCCAGGTCCGACGCCAGTTGCCAGCAGCGCACCTGGTCGGCAGCCAGGTTGCCGCCCAGCGCGGTCGCGCCGCGCCACGGCTCGAGGTAGCGCTCGAGGCCTTCCAGCGCGAAGCGCCGGAAGAGCCGCTCGTCGGGCAGGTCGCGCGCCACCACCGCGGCGCGCGCGCCGTAGTGGCCGAACTCGTCGTCGAAGCCGGGATCGATCGCCTGCCAGCCGCCCGCCCAGTGGTGCGAGTACTCGAGCGCCGCCAAGGCCTCGTGGGCGGCGCGCAGCAGCCGCCTTGCGTCAATTTTATTTGACACTGGCGCGCCTTCGGCCGCGGCGCGCTCGACCAGCGGCGCCAGGCGCGCCAACTGCGCCGGGACGTCGAGGCGGCGCAGCAGCGCGGTGTCGAGGTTCGGCTCGCCGTCGCGCGGCCGGTAGCTCGCCGCGATTCCGCCGTCCGGCAGGAGCCCGCGCTCCAGCACCACCTCGGCGATGCGCGCGGCGCGCTCCAAGGCGCTCCTGCGCCGGGCGGGCTCGCCATCCTTCGCCACGTCGACGAGGTGCGCGAGCGGCAGGGCGATCTCGACCGGCCGATCGAGCAGCTGCTCGTCGCGCTCGGGATCCCACATCGCCGGCAAGCCCGTGCCGGGCGCGAAGCCGAGCGCGAGGAAGTCCTCCCACCACGCCGCGTGCAGGGCGCGCGCGCGCGCCGAGCCGCCCTGCTCGACGAGCGCTTGCACGCTCCTCCAGAACGGGATGTACGGCGCGCACGCGGCGAGGCGCTGCAGCTCGGCGCCAGTCTCGGCATCGAAGGCGCGCGCCACGAAGCGCGTGCGCCGCGGACCGAACTCGTCGAGCGCGCGCTCCTCCCACTCGAGGACGATGCGCTCGAGCTCCGCCCGCACCTCGGCGGCCAGGGCCGCGGCCGAAGGGCACGGGAACTCCGCGTCGGCCGACAGCCCGCTCCAGCGGCACTCGCCGTCCAGCGCCTCGAGCCGCAGGAGGAGGCGCGGCACCAGCGGCCGTCCGAGGCGCGCTTCGAGCTCGGCGCCGTCGATCTCGAACTCGCCGCGCGGCTCGAGGACGACCCGGCCTTCCTCGCCGTCGACCAGCACGAGTCTCCCGGGGCCCTCGACCTTGCCGCGCAGGCGCAACGTGCGCGCCAAGGTCGGATCGAGCGCCATGGGCTGCTCCGCCCGCTCGCCCGGCCGCAGCGCGAGCCGCCCTTCGAGGGCGTGCTCCGCGCCGCGCGGCGTGCGCCACCACGGCAGCGGCCGCACGAGGCGACCGTCGACCAACGGGACGGGATGCTCGCCGAACGATCCGTTGCGCAGCACGGGGAGGCGCAGCGTCGCCTCGGCGCGCTCCTCGACGACGAGCGGCAGCGCCGGACTCGCGGCGGCCCGGGCCTCGGCGCCAAGGGCGACGATCGAGCCCGCGGCCCACAGCCCCGCGTGCAGCAGGCGCGCCGCCGTGGGGATCATCCGAGGACCTCCGCGACCGGAACACGGGGAAGGACCGCTGCGACCTAGGCGGGTCATCGCTATCCTTGTAGCCTCTTTCGGCCGAGGAGGCACCTCGGTCGCCCCCGATCCGGTCCAGTCGCATGAACTCCTACACGGTCGTCGAGCTGCTCGGCGACGGCATTTCGAGCGAACTCTCGGCCAGCGTCCACGCCGTCGCGGCCCAGCTCCCCTGCTCCCTGTCGTTCGTGCCCGTGGACCTGTCGGACGAGAACCGCAGGCGGCGCGGCAAGGCGCTCTACGCCGAGGCGGTGGCCTTGATGAAGGAGCACAAGGTCTCCATCAAGTACCCCACCGCCACCACCGCCGACAGCCCCAACAAGATCCTGCGCGACGAGTGCGACTTCGCGGTCATCCACCGCCCCGTCGCGACCATCCCCGGCATCGAGAACAACTTCAAGAAGACGATCGACATCGACGTCGTGCGCATCGCCACGGGCGGGACCTACGAGGATCCCGGCCGGCGGCTGGGCGACGACATCGCCGTGTCGCTGCGCGTCATCGAGCGCCGGCCGAGCTTCTGCGCCGCGCGCTACGCCTTCGCGCTCGCCAAGCAGCGCGGCACGCACGTCGTCTCGGCCAGCAAGTACACGATCCAGCAGGCGACCGACGGCCTGTTCGAGGAGGTCGTGGCCGAGGTGGCCAAGGGCTACCCGCAGATCCCGCACAGGAAGGAGCTGTTCGACGCGCTCCTCGCCGGGATCATCATGAAGCCCGAGAAGTACGCCGTCATCGTGTGCCCCAACGAGTACGGCGACTTCCTGTCGGACTCGGCCTGCGGCCTGATCGGCTCGATCGGCCTCGGGGACTCGTCGAGCTTCGCCTTCGACGAGTCGGGCGAGGTGAGCTGCGCCATGTTCGACCCGGCCGGCGGCACCGCGCCCGACATCGCCGGCAAGGACCTGTGCAACCCGACCGCGGCGCTGCTGTCGCTGGCGAACCTGCTGCGCCATGTCGGCGAGGCCGACGCCAGCCGCCGCCTGACGAACGCGATCTACTCGTCCATCAAGGACGGCCGCAAGACGCGCGACATCGGCGGCGAGCTGGGCACGCAGGCCTTCACGGCCGAGGTCGTGCGCCGCATGCGCGCCTAGGAGCGACCCGCCGCGACGCCTCCGGCCGCGCGCGCCGGCAAGGCGCCGCGCGGATCGTCCTCGTCCGCTCCGCCGGAGACCCGGGCGTCCGGGCGCGCCAGGCCGTCGAGCGACTCCTCCGGCACGCACGCGCCCGAGTCCAAGAGGACCGCGGCCAGGCGCTCCACCTCGCCGCGGCCCATCTCGGCGTGCAGCGGCAGGTAGACCAGTCGCCGCGCCAGCCAATGCGCGCGCGGCGACTCCTCCTCGCCGCCGTTGCAGGCGAGCGTCGCCTTGGCCGTGGCGTCGTAGCCCTTCGCGCGCAGCGTCGCCACGAGGCGCGGAGGATCGTCGCTGGCGACGGCGGCCACCCAATGGTGGCGCACGGGCGCGGCGCCTCCGACGAGGGCGAGGCGCGGCGCCAGTCGCGCGCGCAGCAGTTCGCCAAGCTCGCGCTGGCGCGCCACGCGCGCGCGCTCGCCCTGCAGGAGGCGCCGCGCCATGGTCGCCAGCAAGGCGGGCGACGGCCTGCGGCGCAACTGGGCCAGCAGATCCTCGCTCGAGAAGCCGCGCACGCTGCCGGCGACCACCGCGTCGCTGGTCGTCCCCGCGAGGCGGCAGGACCAGTCGAACGCGCCGAAGCAAGCGCGCGTGGCGACCACCTTGAAGAAGGCGTACTTGGCGAGGCGCGCCAGGTGCGCGCGCGCGGATTGGCGCGGCCATGCCGACTGGAGGTCGCGCATCGCCGCGCGGCGCGCTTCGTCGCGCACGCGCACGAGCCCGCCGGCCAGCGCCGTGCCCGTCTTGATCGGGCCGAAGGACAGCAGCACGAGGTCGCTCGCCTCGTGGCCGCGCCAACCATCGCCCGTCCAGGCCTGCGCCGCGTCCTCCCACACCTCGAGGCCGTGCTCGCGCGCCAGCTCGAGCCATGGGCGCAAGTCGAGGCGCGTCCCGTAGAGGTGCGCCAGCAGGATGGCGCGCGGCCGCGAGGTCGGGCCGCACGCGGCGAGGTGGCGACGCGCGGCGGCGAGATCCGGCTCCAGCGTGCGCGGATCCACGTCGAGCGCGATCGGCGCCAAGCCATGCGCCCGCAGCACGCGCAGCATGTCGGGGATGGTGAGCGCCGACACGAGCACGCTGGCGCCCGCCGGCCACGCGGCGGAGGCGAGCGCCAGATCCAGCGCGCTGCGCACCGACAAGGTCCCAAGCCACGCGGATCCGCCGGCGACGGCCTCGAGATCGACGCGCAGCCGCGCCTCGTCCGCGGCGGAATGGCGCGCCGCGTGGAAGAGATCGCCCCAGCCGAAGTCCAACCGCTTGCGCGGGTGCATGGCGCCATGATCGCGATCGCCGGTCCCGGCGGCAACCACGGACGCGTCCAGCGCCACGTCCGCGCCCGGGACGCATCGGCGCTACTTGCCGCTTCCCGTCGACCCTTCCATGGCGCATCCTCCGGGCATGAACGAGGCCGCCGCGACGCGCCGCAGGGTCTGGAGCAGCACGGCGCTGCTCGTCCTCGGCCGCGCGTGGGGCTCGCTGTGCACCTTCTTCGTGCTGTGGCGGTTGTCGCACGCCCTGCCGCCGGCCGAGTTCGGGCGCTTCACCTTCTGGCTGGCGGTGTTCAGCGTGCTGGACACGTGGGTCGACTTCGGCACGGGGCAGACGGTCGTGGCGCGCACGGCGGCCGCGCCGGGCGAGCTGCCCGCGTCCTTGGCCGCCGCGCGGCGCCTGCGCGTGCTGCATGGACTCGCCGGCGCCGCCTTCGTGGCGCTCGCCGCGTGGGCCTTCGACGAGGCCGGCGCGGCGTGGATCGTGCTGGCGGCGCTGTACCCGCTGACGCACGCCCTCGAACTGTCGACCGTGGCCAAGCGCCAGGCCATCGACTATCGACTCCACGCGGGCACGCGCGCCTTGTCGAGCGCCTTGTGGGTCGCGGGCACGAGCTGGCTGTTGTGGCGCGGCGACCACGACCCGGCGCACCACTTGCTGGCGATCGCCGCGGGCAGCGCGGTCGGCAACCTCGTGCTGCACGCCGTCCTGCGACGCGAACTGCAGCCGGAACCGGCCGCCACCGACGCCGCCGCGCTGTGGAAGGCGAGCCTGCCGCTGGGCCTCGCCGCGTTGTTCCAGCAGGCGTACTTCTGGATCGACAACCTCTTCGTGCGCGCATGGTGCGGCGACGAGCTGCTGGGCGCCTACAACATCGGCATGCGCGTGTTGTCGGTGTCCATCATGGTCGTCTTGTTCGCCACGGGCGCGGCCCTGCCCTGGTTCGCGCGCGAGCACGCGCGCGGCGCGCTGGGAGCGGCGGTCGAGTCCATCGCCCTGCCGCTGGTGTCCTTGGCCTGCGCCGGCGCGGCCCTGCTGGCTCCTTGGAGCGAGGAGGTGCTCGGGCTGTTCGGCGAGCACGCGCGCGCCGCGCGCCACGCGTTGCCGTGGCTGCT
>JBEBCR010000206.1:0-9066 GCA_041157565.1 Planctomycetota bacterium
TGGACACGCTCGGCACGCCAGTGGCGCGCAGGCGCGCTCCATAGCCGAGCGAGGACTTGCACCCTTCCATCGAGCCCGGGTTGGGTTCGTTGAGGCACGGGCAGCTCGTCGGGTTGTCGCCCGACTCGCCGAAGCAGTAGAGCGTGTACGGGCTGCTCGTCTGGCAGATGGGCCGCGTCAGCAGTTGGCCGTGCGCGATGCCCCGGTCCCTCAGCAGCCCCGGCGGGGAAGCGTTGGCCGACAGGTTCGCGAAGTTCAGCGGCGACGAAACGGAGTAGAAGTACCAGGCCGCGTCCCACGAGGTGCAGAGCAGGAAGCGATCCAGCGGCGCGGCGCCGCACGGAGCGCTGGTGGGGTTCTGCAGTCCCGCGCCGACGAAGTAGTAGCCGTTGACGACCACCGGCGGGTCGAAGCTCGCCGATTGCAGGGCCGCGGTGCCGGAGCCCGCGATCGTGACGTTCACCTCGCGCAGCAGGATCGCGTCGGAGGGATCTCCGTCGTCGTTGGGATCGTCCCAGATCGCCATGCGCGCGGCGGTGCCGTTCGGCGGCGAGTTGGGGTCGGCCACGGGATTGGGGGCATAGGGATCCACCGGCGATCCCCATGCCGTCGACATGCCCATCACCGTGCTGATCGTGCTGGGCTCGCCGAAGCGCTGCAGCCAACCTTGCCCGATGCCGGCTCCGTAGACCTCGCCGTAGGGAACCGTCGCCGTGCCGTAGTCGAGCGGCTCGCACCCGGTCCTGGAGGGCGTCAAGCCGTTGAACGCGGCCAGGCTGCCGACGAAGCCATTGGGCGTCGCGCTGCCGATCTGGAACAGGTAGGTGCGACCAGCCGTGGCCGAGAAGCAGGCGGAGCGCCCCGAGTCCATCGAGAAGGTCTCGCTGCAGGAGACGACCGTGGCCGTGGCGCAGTTGGAGCCCTCGTACACGTTGAACTTCGGCTCCGCCGGCCCTTGGGGCGTGCTGTCGACGGTGACGACCATGAACGCCTGTCCGGACGCGGGAGCCGTCCACGAGAACCAGACGTCCTTTGCGATGCCGACGCCGCAGCCGTAGTCGCCTTGGCCCTGCGTGCCGGTGCTGGCGTTCGTGGTGTTCACGGGCGTGTTCGGCAACCCGCCGGCGATCACCAGCGGCGTGCCGCATTCGTCGTTGGAGGCGGCGGTGTAGATGCGCAGTTGCCCGGTTCCATCGTGGGTCGTGCGCGCGACCTGGATGCCGTAGCTCGCGCCCTGCACCGCCTGGAAGGCGACCGTCGCGCCGAGCTGGCCGGGACCGCAGCCGTCGTCGCTGCAGGCGAGCACGGCCGAAGGCGGGCAGGACGTGCCGGCGCGCACGACGATCTTGGTGTCGCCCACGGCGAGGCAAGTGTCGATCGTCGTCAAACCGCTCGAGCCCGCCGTCCAGCGGAACCACACGTCGTTGGACATGCCGGCGCCGCAGCCTTCGTCGCCTTGGCCCTCCGTCCCGGTGGTCGCCGTGACGGAATCGAGCGGGAACACCCCCGTTCCCGCGATGGAGCGCGGCGTCTCGCAGCGGTCGTGCGACACGGGGATGTAGGAGACGAAGCAGTCCTGCACGCCGTTCGTGTCGGTCTGGCCCACGACGAGGTTCGTGGCCGTGCTCGCGAAGCCGATGGACGAAGCTCCGCGGGCGAGCACGGGACGGACGCTGCCGCCGTCGGGCGGGACCTGCGCCGAGTTGACGCTGCGGCGCGCGATCGCGGGTTGCCCGTTCCTGTCGTGCAGGTAGACGTCCCACAGGGCGTCGGAATCCTCGGGGACGTAGCGCCGGTCGGACGCGAAGGCGACGCGCCGGCCATCGTCGGACACGGTGGGCTGGTGGATGTTCTGCAGCGGTCCGCCGCCGGCGCCCGCCGCTCCGGCGCTGGTCTGGCTGGCGCGCGCCACGAGGCCGGTCGCGCGGTCGCGCCAGTACGCGTCGAGCAGCGTGTCCACGTCCTCGGCCACCATCGAGGCCGTGGTGAGGTACACGACATGGCGCGCGTCGGACGACATCGACGGCTCGCTGCCGCCGTTCGGCAGCGCCAACTGCCCGGGATCCCTGCTGACGCAGCTGGTGGTGCCCGTGCTGCGATCGTGCAGGAAGACGTCGCTCGCGCCGTTGGTGTCGCCATCGACGATGTTCGAGGCGCTGCTGGCGAACAGCACGTAGCGACCGTCGGCCGAGATGCTGGCCTGGGTGCTGGCGCCGTTCGCGTTCGCCCCGGCCATGCCGACGCTGACGCGCGTCGTCGTGTTGGCCACGCGGTCGCGCACGAAGATGTCCGACGCGAGGTTCGTGTCGTTGGCGACCAGGTCGGTGCCGATGCTCTCGAACGCGACGTAGCGGCCGTCGTCGGAGATGCAATTGGGGTAGATCGCGGCGCGGCCGTTCGACGACGACTGCGCGACGGAGGAGCGCAGGCTGGCGATGGAAGTGGTGCCGCTGGATCGGTCGTGGACGTAGACGTCGTTCTGCGTGTTGACGTCGCCGACGGCCAGGTTGGTGGCTTCGGACATGAAGACGACGTACCTGCCGTCGCGCGACAGCGCCGTCCATGCGGCCACCCCGCTGCCGGGCGAGGCTCCGTTGCCCTGCGCGCCCGCGAGGCCGACGCTGACGCGCGTGGTCGTCCTCGACGGCAAGGTGGTCACGAAGCAGTCGGACACCGCGTTCGTGTCGTTGGAGACGAGGTTCGTGGAGCGGCTGTAGTACGCGACCACGTTGCCGTCGGCGGACGACGAGATGCCCGAGGACAACTGGTTGCCAGCCAAGCCGCTGGAAGCGACGCTCACGCGCACCGTCTGGGCATGGGCGACGGAGCAGGCGAGGGCGAGCACGGACAAGGCGCGCGACCAGCGGAAGGCGCCCAAGGCGACGTGGGCGGGCGGAAGGGCGAGGCGGGAGGCCGGCAGAGGCTCGCCGCGGGAGGCAGGACGGGTGTCGATGGACATGGCGATCTTTCCTCGTGGCCGGCCCCGGCGCGTCCCGACGGGCGGGCTGCGGCGAGGGCCGGAGGATGGGGTCGTGTGGAGCGGAGCGCTCCAACTGCGAAGCTCGATGGCGAGGCGCGCGCGGACGTGACCGGAAAACCGCGAAAGTTGGAGACGAAGGCACCCGGACACCGCCCTCCCGGAGTAGGGAGGGAAGGGCCCCGCCGCACCCCGCGCGACGACTGCCCTTCCCCTGTTTGCGGCAAACCTGCTCCGCGCCGCCCCCACCTGCCGCGTTCAGGTTCAGTCGGGGGCGAGCACTTCGCGCTGGTATTCCAACTGGGTCAACACGCGATCCGCTCGCGCGGACGCCTGGTCCTCCCAGCCGGGCGCCAGCACATGGACGGCCTCGATGTGGGCGCCCTCCGGCGCGGCCTTGAGTTCGTCGACGACCGAGGCGGTGTCCTCGTAGTACACGAGGCGCGGGCCGGCGAGTCGCGGCAGCAGGGCGCGCAGTCCCCAGACCTTGCCGTGCTTGCCATCCTTCTGGACGGTGAGCACCAGCAGGCGGTAGCCCGCCTTGCGCGCACACAGGGCCATCGCCAAGCCCTCGGCCGCGATCTTGTTCTTCGGGGTGAACGAGTAGACCGCCGCGTGGTCGCGCACGCGCGGCGGAGCGTCGAGGTAGGCGTCGCCAGCGGAGAGGATCGACTTGGCCACCCCGCCGTAGTCGTCGAGGCGCCTGACGCCCTTGGACGACACGTGCGCGGCCAGCGCCGCTCCGATCTCGGCTTGCGAGCCTTGGAGCAGGCTCCAGGCCGGCGCGTCCGGCGCGACGAGCGCATCGAGGTCGCAGACGACGAGGCAGGAGTTGGTTGGAACGAGCGAGTGGATGTCGAGCGAGTGGATGTTCGTCATGGCGCGTGTCGCGTTGGGTGTCCCTGATCCCGGGAGCAATCCCGGTCCACGCACAGGCGCGAGCGCCGGGCGCGGACCACGTGGCAAGCCCCAATCCCCCGCCTGCGCGCGATCGGCGAGGCTTCGGCGGCCCTCGGCGTCCTGCGTGGCCATGATCGGGCACGAGCATGGAGAACGAGGCCGCCGATGTCCGCGCCGGCGCACGAGGGTCACTCTCCGGCGAGCAGTTCCGCCGCGAGGTCGCGCACTTGCTGCGCCGGATCGTTGTCGCGGGCGTGGCGCATCAGGGCCTGGACCTCGAGCCCGTCGCGGTGGACGAGCCCGCGCAAGGCAGTCTGGCGCACGGCGACCTGTGGGTCGCGCAAGGCCGCCTCGTACACGGCGAGGACCTGCGCGCCAGCGTGCCCGTGCAGCGCTTCGATCGCCGCGCAGCGCACCTCGACCGACGGATCGTCGCTGGCGTGGCGCCGCAGCAGCTCGAGCGCCTCGGGCGTCTCGAGGCGACGCAAGGCGTCGAGCGCGGCCGCGCGCACATCGGGATCGGTGCTGGCGAGGTGCTGCTGCACCACTGGCAGGATCTCCGGCAGTCCCGCGTTGCCGAGCGCCGCCAGATAGTCGTCGAGCAGGCCATTCTCGATGGCGTACTGTTCCTGCGCCAGCAGGTGCGCCAGCAGGTGCGGGTCGGCGCCGGGCTGACCGGCGCCCGCGCCCAGCATGAAGAGGCTGGCGCTGCGCACGGTCGCGTCCAGACCAGCGTCGCGGAACAGTCCCGGGAGGAGCCCGAAGGCAGCCGGGTCGGGATCCTCGACTTGGACGAGCGCGACCAGCGCCTGGCCGCGACGCTCGGCATCGAGCAGTCCGGCTTGGGCCACCTTCAGCAGCAAGCCCTGCATGGGAGCCGTGCCGGCGGCGCCGGCCGCGCCCAGCAAGTTGGCGGCGAGTTCGCGGTCGAGGCCGGGGTCGAGCAGCATGGCGAGCACCTTCTCGGCCAGTTCCGGCCGTGCGCGGAGCAGCTCGATCAAGCGCCGACGCGCCCGCGACCATTCCTTCGATTGCTGGTTGCCCGAACGCAAGATGTGCTCCAGCTCGGCGAGCAGCTCGTCGAAGTCGACGCCCTCGATCAGCTCGCGCCGCTGCTGCTCGAGCTGCTTGGCGCCCGCCGCCTGCGTGTCGGCGTCTCCAGCGGCCGGTTCCCAAGGCGCGGTCCACAAGTCGGCCGGCGCGGCCACCGCGGCCTTGCCCGCATCCAGGCGGCGCGCGAGGACCTGCAGGTCCTGCCGCACCGCCATCTGCGCCTCGGCCATGGCGACCTCGACCTGCTCGACGTAGCTCGTGGTGCTCCACCACGCCGCCCCGTCGGTGGTCGCGACCCCGCGGCCGGCGCACTTGGGCGCGAGACGCGCGCCTTCGCGAAGCTGGTAGCCGCTGCGTTCCCAGCGGATCTCCCGCGTGGCCGGATCGGGCGCCGCGACGACCACCTCGGCCAGGCCGCCGGCGTCGCCCTCCTGCCCACGCCAGCCTTGCTCGCCTTGCGGCGCCCGCAAGGCCGTGAACAAGCTGCGCACCACGTTCTTGTACTCGGCGGGGAAGGCGGCGGGGAAGCGGTAGCCAAGGACGCGATCGTCGTCGCCCAGCAGCACGAGCACCTTCCGGCCGATGGCGTCCTGCAGCTTCGTGACGTCGACTCGACCGCCGTCGTGGCGCAAGTCGATCCTCGCGCCGGCGAGATCGAGCTCGAGCACCCATTGGCTTCCGCGGCGGTCGATGGCCACGAGGCGCAACTCGTGGTCGATGGCGAGCAGCAACTGCCGCGCCGGCGCGTCGCCTTGCGCCATGCTCGTCTTGCTGTCGTAGTCCACGGCGACGCGCGCCCACTCGCCTGGTTGCATGCCTTTGGCGCGTTCGACCGCGAGCACGCGATCCGGCGCGGCCTCCACGGGCGCGAGGAGGGTGGCCGCGGCCAGCGGCGCGGGGACATCCTCGACCGCGCCTCCCGTGCCCGCCATCGGAGCGCGGCGGACGACGAGGGCGACGAGGAACAGGAGGACCACGGCGACAAGGGCCAGGCGAACGTGCTTCATGTGACGGCTCCTTTCCCTGGTGGATGGCGCGGCCGGCGCGCACGTGACAGGAAATGCGCCGTGGATCGCGACGAACCTGTCCCGCCGAGCGTCGCGAGGGCACGGACGCTGGCTGCCACGCGCCGCACCAAAGTCGGCTTGGGGCATTGCTCGAGGGTCCACCGAATGAACCGGGCGCCCCAAGCACGACCCGATCCTCGCATCCGGAGAAGCGCCGGAGCCACCGACCCGCGGCGGGCGGGTCGGTCGCTCCAGCGTGGCGTCCTTGGCCCGGCACGCCTTCGGGCGGGATCTCGTTAGCAGGCGATCAAGCCGCCCAGCAGCGGCACGCGGCAATCCTCGACGCGGCTGTCCACGCTGAAGTCGCCGCCTATCTCGCCGACGCCGCATGGCTTGATCCAGGTCTTGTCCACGAACTGCGTGGCGCTGCTGGGCATGGCCTTTGTCGCTGCTCCCGCGAAGGGCAAGAGGACGAACTGGACGAGCAGGGCTTGGCGAAGCAGGAGCTTCATGGCGTGAACCTCCCTTGGAATGGCTTGGCGCGCGAGGCAACCTCGCGGCGGCTTGGATGGCTCGCGCGGCCGACGCGTGGCTGGGACCGCTCGTCTCCCCACCAAGACGACGCGGGCGCCCCATCCTCGAAGGAGGGGGCGCCCGCGCGGCAAGTGCGGCGCCGGAGTCAGTCGAGCACGAGGTAGGCGAAGGTCGAGGGCGACTGGGCGTCCCAGATCGTGGTCTCGTACCTGTAGCCCCCCCAGGCTTCGAGCAGCGACAGGAAGACCAGCAGCTCCATGCGCACCGCGGTGGTGCCCAGCACCATGGTGCCCTGCACTTGGTTGAAGCGGGGACGAATCCCGAAGTACCCGGTCGGATTGCCCAACTGGATCACGGATTCGATGCCCATGGAGGCGAAACCCGGGAAGCCGATCCCGCCGCCGACGATGACCTGCGATGTCGCGCCCATCGTGCCCGTCGCATTCACGCCGTGGGGCGCGGTGGTCGTGGTCGTCCCCATGGCCATCGATCCGCAGGCGTCGCGACTCACGTAGAGGTGGACGACGAAGGGTCCCACTCCAACAGGCGCGCCGAGAGTGTTGGTCGCGTCGAGCGTCGGCGGCAGCGTGAAGTTGCCGCCAGGAGCGCTGGACGACCACAGCACGTTGCCGTTGTCGTCGTTGAAGCGGTGCTGGTACGTGGTGGTGACGAAGCCGAAGCTGCGATTCACCGTGGCGCGGCTCGTCAAGCGCAATCCGGCGGTCTCCCACGGTCCGATGTCCAGGTAGTTCGACAATTCGGCGCGGGCCTCGGCGCGACCATCGCCGTTGATCAGGTTCTGCGTGCCCGTCGCGCTGCCGAAGATGGATGCCACGCTGCCGATCGGCAGGTATTCGCTGTGGACGAGGTACGGGACGACCCGAGCCTTGTCGACGGTCTGGGTGATGATGCTCGGCAAGGTCTGCGCGCCCGCCGAGGCGCACGCGACGGCGAGGATGGAGGCGATGGCGAACAGGTGCTGGAACTTCATGGCTTGCTCCTGGAAAGACGCCGGCCCGGGTTCGAGGACGCGCCGTTGGAACGCGCCCTTGCGTGCCGACGGAGACATGGATGGCGCCGGAGGGCCGCGCGTGACCGGGAATCCGCCGGCGACGCGGCGAGAAGCGAAGTCGGCGCTGGACGGGGATGGCCGCGAGCGGGGATCGCGAAGGCGGGCGCGCTGGAGTCGCTCGTGCAGCTCGGGGCGACTTCGTGGTTGGGCGTGGCCGCGTGGCTGGCCGTCGCGCGCGTCCTCGCCATCGGCAAGGCCTTGGGAGCCTGGTGGCGCCCGGCGCGCGAGGCGCATGACGCCCGAATGCGCGCGCGGCGACCAGCCGGGGATCTTCCCGATCGGTCGCCGCGTTGCCGCGCCGAGCCCAGCGCGAAGCTCAGTTGTTCGCCAAGAGCTTGTTGGCCAGTTGGCGGATCTGCTGCGACGGGTCCGTGTCGCGAGCTTGCAGCAGCAACGTGCGCGCCTGCTGGCCGTCGCGCTGGCCGAGCGCGCGCACGACCGCTTCGCGCACCTTGATGCTCTGATCGCGCAAGCCTTCCTCGTAGATAGCCCACACGCCCGCGTCGTCGTGCTCGGCGAGCGCCTCGAAGGCCTCGCAACGCACCTGGGCGGCGGGATCCTCGGTCGCGTGCTGCTGGAGGATGGCCAACGCCTCGGGCGTCTCCAGGCGACGCAGCGCGTCGATGGCGGCGGCGCGCACCTTGGGGTTGGTGCTGGCGAGGTGCTGCTGGACGATCGGCAGGATCACCGGCAGGCCCGTGTTGCCGAGCGCCGCGAGGTACTCGTCGAGCAGGCCGGCCTGGATGGCCGTCTCCTCGTAGGCGAGCAGTTGCGCGATCAGCTGCGGATCGGCGTCGGCGCGACCGGCCGCGGCGCCGAGCATGTAGAGGCTGGCTCCGCGCAGGCGCGGATCGAGCTGCGCGTCGCCGACGAGCGCGTAGAGCTCCTGGTACACGGCGAGGTCGGGCTGGTGCACCTGCACGAGCGCGACCAGCGCGCCGGCGCGGCGATCTGCATCGAGGTAGGCGGTGCGGGCGACCTTGACCAGCACGCCCTGCATGGCAGGCGTGCCCGCGGCGCCCGCGGCGCCGGCGAGGTTGGCGGCCACGTGGCGATCCAGGTTGGGATCGAGCAGCATCGCCAGCACCTTCTCGGCCAGCTCGGGACGCGCGCGCAGCAAGGCGACCAGGCGCCGATGGGCCTCCCACCACTCCTTGGTCTCGCCGCGGCCCGAGCCCAGCAGGAAGCCGAGCTCCTGCATGATGGCGTCGAACTCGACGCCTTCGAGCAGTTCCCGCTCGTCGTCGCCCGCGCCTTCGGCGGCGGCCTGCTTGGCGTCGTCGTCGCCGGCCGCGCTCTCCCAATGGCCGGTCCACAAGTCGGCGGGGACCTCGACCTTGGTGGCGCCGAACCCGACGCGACGCGTGCGGACTTCGGCTTCCTGGCGCACGACGAGCTCCATCTGCGCCACCTTCAGTTCCTGCGTCTCCTTGTAGTCGGTCTCGGCCCACCAAGGCTGGCCGTCGAAGCGAGCGACGCCGCTGCCTTGCATGGTCGGCTTGTCGATGCCGCCGACGCGTTCG
>JBEBCR010000207.1:0-16596 GCA_041157565.1 Planctomycetota bacterium
CTCGGCGAGCGGCGATCGCCCCGCAAGGGATTCGTTCATCTCCCCGCGGCGCCCGCCACGCGGTAGGCTCTGTGCGTCGCGCCACGCCGGCGCGGCAGCGTCGAGACCCTCCGCCGGAAGCTCCACACCCCGTGGCACGCGTCGCCTTCATCGTCACCACCTGCCACGAGTTCGAGGGCATCAAGGTCCTCAGCTCGATCCTGAAGAAGCACGGACACCATGCCGACTGCTTCCTCCACAGCGAGGAGAAGGACTTCCACAAGGCGGTCCTGGACTGGCAGCCCGACGTGGTCGGCATCTACGCGACCACCGGCCAGGAGGCGTGGCCCTACGAGTACATCCGGCGCTGGAAGAAGGAGCTCAAGCACCTCAAGGTCGTGATGGGCGGGCCGCACCCGAGCCACGACCTCGAGCCGCTGCTGCACCAGGACGTGGTCGACGCCACCGTGAAGGGCGAAGCCGAGTACGCCGTGGTCGACCTCGTCGAGGCTTGGGCCGCCGGGCGTCCGATCGACGACATCCCCAACGTGGGCGTGCTCAAGGACGGCAGGCCGGTCCAGAACCCGATCCGCCCCGTCATCCAGGACCTCGACTCGCTGCCCTTCCCCGACGTCGACGTGTTCTACAAGTACCCGTTCCTGCGCGCCAAGCGCGTCATGCAGGTGCACGTGTCGCGCGGCTGCCAGAACAGCTGCACGTACTGCAGCGTGGGCTTGATGAAGAAGGACTGGGTCTCCGGTCGGCGCGGCGAGAAGTTCAACCGCCAGAAGTCGGTCGACTACGTGTGCGAGGAGATGAACGACATCCTCGCGCGCTACCCGGACTTCAAGATGGTCAACTTCGGCGACGCGGCGCTGAACATGACTCGCGGCTGGATCGAGGAGTTCGCCGAGAAGTGGCCCAAGCGCGTCGGCCTGCCCTTCGCCTGCAACATCAACATCAACTACCTGAAGGAGAGCGACATCGTCGCGCTCAAGAAGGCGGGCTGCGTCAGCGTGCAGTTCGGCCTCGAGTCGGGCAGCGAGAAGGTGCGCCTCGAGGTGTACAAGAAGGGCTACACCGACGACATCGTCTACACGATCCCGCGCCTCCTGCGGAAGCACAAGATCACCTATCGCACGAACAACATCATGGGTTCGCCGGCCGAGACGCTGGAGGACATGTTCGAGACGGCGCGCGTCAACAAGCGCATCAAGCCCAACGGCTGCACCGTGCTGATCTACCGCCCGTTCCGCTCGACGGTGCTCGGCCAGCAGGACTTCCAGCTCGGCCGCGTCGACGAAGGCAAGGACATCGGCCCGTCGATCCAGAACGACTCGATGATGAAGCGCGAGGACGTGCGCGAGGTCGTCAACCTGCAGAAGCTGTTCAACGTGGCCGTCTACATGCCGGGCGGCGAGGCGCTGGTGCGCCAGCTGATCCGCCTGCCGCGCAACAAGGCCTTCGACTTCACCCTGCTGTCGTTCCTCTGGTACCAGCACGCGGTCGTCTCGGGCTACGGGATGCTGGACGACTTCAAGCTGGGCCTGAAGAACGTGGGCCAGATCTTCGGCAAGTCCGGCGCGCAGACGCGCCGCAGCTTCCTCGACACGATCGAGACGGGCAACGAGGCCTCCATCTGAGGGCCGCCCGGCGCGCGGGCCGGGCGCGTCGAACGGCGGGCGGGTGGGCGCCGGCCGGGGGAAGCGCGATTCCGCCAAGACTGCGCCCTTCGGCTGCGTTGCTTCGAGGCGGGCTCGTCGCGATCCTGTTGGACCGCGGGACGGCCGCCGCCCGCGTCCCGGAGACCATCCCATGAGCCTTTGCCTGCTGCCGGCCTTCGCGCTGGCCCTCGTCGCCGACCAAAAGCCCCTTTCCACCAAGCTCGAGGGCGTGACGCTGTACGCCTCGAGCGCCCTGGTCCACCGCGTGGCCACCGTCGCCGAGGACGGCAAGTGGATCGTGGAGGGCCTGCCGGATTCCATCGACGAGACGAACGTGCGCGTCCGCCTGTCGGACGGCGAAGTCGTGGGCGTCGAGGTGCGCTCCCGCGAGCGGGCGACCAGCGCCAACGAGCGCGTCGAGGCCCTGCGCAAGCAGCTGCTCGGCCTGCAGCGCGAGCAGAAGGCCGCCGAGGACGAGGCTTCCGTGCTGCGCGCCATGGGCGAGCACCTCGGGGCGCTCCTGCGCGCCGAGGAGGCCGCGCACAAGGGCGAGGTGGCGCAGGGCCGAGTCAACGAAGCCGCGTGGACGACCAACTACGCGTGGCTCTCGGGCAAGCTGGTGGAGAACCGCGGCGCGTTGCGCACGCTGGGCTGGAGCATGGAGGAGCGCGCTGGTCGCATCACCGAGCTCGAGCGCGAGATCGGAGGGCTCGCGGGCGAACTGCGCGTGCCCGTGAAGGACGTGGTGGTGGACCTCGTCAACGCGGCGGGCGACACGCTGCACGTCGAATACCTCGTCGGCGCCTGCGGCTGGCAGCCCTCCTACGACCTGCGCGCGGCCAAGGACCTCGCCAAGGTCGACATGACCTACCGCGCGCGCGTCTGGCAGCAGAGCGGCGAGGACTGGAGCGACGTCCAATTGTCGTTGTCCACGGCGCAGCCCCAGCGCGGCGCGCAGGGCCCCGAACCCATGCCGGTCAAGCTCGGCCTGCAGGAGGAAGTGCAGTTGCGCGGCTTCGCCGTCGGTTCGGGCGCGCCGGCGCCGACCAGCGAAGCCATGGCCGACGCCGAGGCGGGCGCCCCGGGCGGTGGTGGCGGGGGCGTCTCGAAGGACAAGGCGGGACGCTACGGATCGCGCCTCGCGCGCAAGCTCGCCATGGCGACCATCGACTCCCAAGGCTTGAGCGTGCGCTACGTGCTGCCTCGGCGCGAGACGATCCAGTCGCGGCCCGAGCCGACCACCGTGCTGGTGGGCGAGGCGTCGCTCGCGATGCTGGCCGAGCGCCACGTGGTGCCCAGCCTCGACACGACGGCGTGGCTGCGCGGCCGCACGAAGAACGGCTCGCCGTGGACGCTGCTGCCGGGCGAGGCCAACGTGTTCCTCGGCGGCGACTGGCTGGGGCGCGCGCGCCTGGATGCCGTGCAGCCCGGCGAGGAGTTCACGCTGCACCTCGGCGCGGACGACGCCATCAAGGTCGAGCGCCGGCAGGCGGAGGACCTCGCCAAGGGGCCCGGCTTCTTCTCGTCGCGCAACTCGAAGGTCGAGGGGTGGCGCATCGTCGTGACCAACAACGGCGCGGTGTCGAGCCAGCCCGACGGCTCGGTCGAGGTCGTCGTGCGCGAGGGCCTGCCGCTGTCGACCGACGAGCGCGTGGTCGTCGAGTTCGGCCGCATGGAGCCCAAGCCCTCGGAGGACGCGCGCTGGAGGAAGGACCTCGAGGAGCAGGGCATCCGCACCTGGATCCTGCGACCGGCGAAGGGCAAGGCGCTGGAGGTCAAGTGGCAGACGACGATCTCCTACCCCAAGGACGGCGTCGTCGTGCCGCGCTGACGCGCGTTCCGCGCGGACCTCGGGCGGAGCGGCTTCCGTTTCCGGTCCGGGCGAGCCACGATGTGGGCGGCCGCGAGCCGCCCACATCCATGCATGCGCGACGCATCCTGACCGCCGCCGTACTCCTGGCCATCGGCGCCTTGGCGCCCGCCGCGGAGACGAGCCGGCTCCTGATCCTCCACACCAACGATTGCCATGGGCAATGCGGGGCGCGCAAGGCGACCTGGCTGCGCCGCCAGGATCCGCCGCTCGTGGGCGGCGTGGGGCGCGCGGCCGCCGTGGTGCGCGACGAACGCAAGGCGCGCGGCGACGAACTGCTCGTGCTCGACGGCGGCGACTGGTACGCGGGCACGCCCGAGGGCGCCATCGACGCGGGGCTCGAGTACCTCAAGCTGCTGTCGATGGTCGGCTACGACGCCATGTGCGTCGGCAACCACGACTTCGACCACGGGATCCCGAACCTCCAGCGCCTCCTGCGCGAGGCGCGCCTGCCGGGCGTAGCGGCGAACCTGTACGAGGTAGGCGCTACTTCGCGCGTCGCGTGGGTGCCGCCTTGGCGCATCGTCGAGCGCGCGGGCCTCAGGATCGCGCTGGTCGGGATCGTGACCACCGTCACGCCGGAGATCTCGCACCCCGACGCGCGCACCATCGTGTTCCTCGATCCCGCCGAGGCGCTGCGCCGCGCGCGCAAGGAGCTCGAGGGCAAGGTCGACTGGATCCTGCCCGTCACGCACCAGGGCGTGGAGGAGGACCGCCAACTGGCGCGCGCCCACCCCGACCTGCCGCTCATCGTCGGCGGGCACAGCCACACCTTCCTGAGGGAGGGCGTGCGCGAGGGCTCGGTGCTCATCGTCCAGGCGGGCACCAAGCTCTCCGCCATCGGGCGCGTCGAGGTCGAGATCGACCGCGCGGCGCGCAAGGTGGTCTCGGCGCGCGCCAGCCTGCAGGAGCTCGACGCCGAGCCGAGGGAACCGGTGCCCGAGGTGGAGGCCGCCATCCGCGAGATCGTGGCCCGGAGCGACGAGCGCATGTCGGTAGTCCTGGGCGAGGCGTCGGGGCACTTCGGGCGCAGCAAGGATCCGCTGGCCTCGAGCGCGGCCGGCAACCTCGTGGCCGACTGCCTGCGCGAGCACGCGCGGGCCGACGTCGGGATCATGAACCGCGGCGGCATCCGCACGGACCTCGCCGCGGGCAAGCTGACGCGGCGCGACCTGTACGAGTTCCTGCCCTTCGACAACGACGTGACCGTCGTGGCGATCAAGGGCGCCGTGCTGCACGAGCTGTTCCGGCGCGCCATCGAGGGCAAGTCGCACTCCGGCATCGAGGTCTCCGGCGTGGTGCTGCGCGCGCGCCGCGGCGCCGACGGCCACGCGTTCCTCGGCGCGACGGTGGGCGGCGTCGAGCTCGACAAGGAGAAGACCTACCGCGTGGCCATGCATTCGTTCATGGCCGACGGCGGCGACGCCTACATCGACAAGGTGCCGCTCGGCCCGGGACGCATCGACGAACCGCTGCTGCTGCGCGACCTGGTCGAGCTGCGCCTCGTGGCGCGCGGCGCGCTCGCGCCGGACGCGGGCCAGCGCTACGAGGTGGCGCCTTGATGCGCGCCTTCGCTTGCCTGGCGCTCTGCCTGTGCGCGCCGCCGCAGGCGGCCGACCTCAAGGAGCTGCAGTCGAAGCTGCGCGACAAGGACGAGCGCGCGCGCGCGCAGGCGGTCGAGGAGCTCGGACGAGAGGGTTCGGACGAGGCCTTCGAGCTGGTGCTCGAGTGCTTCAAGGATCCTTCGTCGCGCGTGCAGGACGCCGCCGAGGGCGCGCTGGCGTTGGCGCGTTCCCCGGCGACGGTGGCGCTCCTCGCGGGCAAGCGCGGCCTCGGCGATTCCGACGCGTGGACCGTGCGCCACGCGCTCGGCGCCGTGGCGCGGCTCGAGGTGCCGGTCGATCCCGACGCGCTCGCCGCGGCGCTGGCCCACAAGGAACCGGCGGCGCGCTTCGCCGCCTGCCACGCCATCGAGCAGTTGGCCTCGCGCCGGGGCCTTGGCGGCAAGCCCGACAAGCTCGCCAAGTCGCTGGAGCGGCTCGTCTCCAAGGATCCCGACCTCGAGGTGCGCGCCGCGGCCTTGGTGGCGCACGCGCGGCTCGTGGCGCGCCTGCCCGCCGACGCGGCCAAGCTCGTGGCGGAAGGCCCGGCGCCGCTGGCGTGCGCCGCGCTTTGGCTGCAGTCGCAGGATCTCGGCGCGGGCGCGCTGCCGCTCTTGCGCGCCGGGCTGGCGCGCAAGGAGCGCGGCGTGCGCGCCGCCTGCATCGACCACCTCGAGGCGCTCGGCTCGCGCGAGGCCGCATTGGTCCTCGTCGACGCCTTGGCGGCCGAATCCAATCCGGCCGACCTGTGGCGCGCGGCCGACGCGCTCGAGCGCTTGTCCGGCGTCTCCTTCGGCGACAAGGTCGACCTCTGGCGCCAATGGGCCGCCAACCTGCCCGCCGATTGGAAGCCCGCGACGCGCCAGGCCCGCAAGGTCGAGCGCGAAGGCACCGGCACGGCGGTCATCGCCGGCATGCCGATCGACTCGACGCGCGTGGCCGTGCTGGTCGACTTGTCCGGTTCGGTCTGGCAGGAGCGTCCCGACGGCACTACGCCCAAGCAGGACCTCGAGGTCGAGCTGGGACGCATGCTGGACGGCTTCCGTCCCACCACGCGCTTCCAGATCGTGCCGTTCACCGAGGATCCCGCGGCCTTGTCGAAGGGGCTCGTCGAGGCGACGCCGCAAGCGGTGGCCAAGGCCAAGGCCGACTTCGCCGCGTTGAAGACCAGCGGCAAGGGCGACTACTGGGACGCGATCGACAAGGCGCTCGCCGACCCCGACGTCGACACGATCATCGTCTACGGCGACGGCGCGCCCTCGGGCGGCCGGCGCTGGGACGTGGCGCGCATGCAGCTCGACTACCTGGCGCGCGATCGATTCCGCCGCGTGCGGCTCTCGGCGGTGCTGGTGGGCGCGGGCAAGACGCTCTCCGAGCGCTGGACGAGCTGGTGCGAGGCCACCGGCGGCCAGGTCAAGGCAGTGGCGCGGCGCTGAGTCCGGCGCGCATCGTCCCCTCGCGGCGCCGAGCCCGCCGCGAGGGAGCCTCGTGAGCCCACGGCGCCCATCCGCGCGGGCGGTTCGTGCGCGGGGAAGCCCGCCCCGCTATCGTGTGCGCCTCCCGACAGGGAGGAGCGCGCACGATGACGGCGACCACCATGACGAACGGCAAGGCCACCTACGCGCAGCGCGGAGCCGTGGCCGTGATCACGCTGACTAACCCGCCGGCCAACGGCTATTCGCACGAGATGATGCGCGACCTCGACGAGGCCGTGCTCAAGGCGCGCTTCGACCAGTCGGTGCAGGCGATCGTGGTCGCCGGCGCGGGCGAGAAGTTCTTCTGCGCCGGAGCCGACATCGGGATGCTCGGCGCGGTCGATCCGGCCTTCAAGTACATGTTCTGCCTGCACGCCAACGAGACGCTGCTGCGCCTCGAGCACACGCCCAAGCTGGTCGTGGCGGCGCTGGGCGGCCATTGCGTGGGCGGCGGCCTCGAGATCGCGCTGGCCTGCGACCTGCGCTGGGCGCGCAAGGCGAGCGGCAAGTGCGGCCTGCCCGAAGTCGCGCTGGGGGTCCTGCCCGGCACCGGCGGCACGCAGCGCATCGCCCGAGTGGTGGGCAAGAGCCGCGCCATCGAACTGATGGCGAGCGGCCGACTGCTTTCGTACGAGGAGGCGGCCGCGCTGCAGCTGGTCGACGACGTGCTCGAGTCCGCGTCCGACGAGCAGTTCCTCGCTCTCGTGGTCGAGCGCGTCCAGGCGATGTGCGCGCCGCACAAGGCGCCGCTCGCCGTGGGCTTGATCAAGCGCGCCGTGCAGGGCGGCATCGACCTGCCGCTCGAGTCGGGCCTCGCGCTGGAGCGCGAGCTGCAGGCGCGGCTCTTCGCCAGCGCGGACTCGAAGGAGGGCATCGCCGCCTTCAACGAGAAGCGCAAGCCCGTCTTCGAAGGACGCTGAGGCGGCTCGACATGCAAGCGACCATGCAAGCCGTGCACGTGACCCGCCACGGCGGACCGGAAGTGCTGGAGCTCGTGCGACTGCCCGTGCCGGAGCCCGGCCCCGGCCAGGTGCGGGTGCGTATGCTGGCGGTGTCGGTCAACCACCTCGACCTGTGGGTGCGCCGCGGCATGCCCGGCATGAAGCTGCCGCTGCCCTTGATTCCCGGCTGCGACGGCGTCGGGGTGGTGGAGGCCCACGGCCCGGGCGTCTCGGCCCCGCCGATCGGCGCGAAGGTGCTCGTCGAGCCGGGTTGCAGCTCCGGCGAGTCGCAGCACGACAAGGCCGGCGACGACCACCTGTCGGACGACTACCAGATCCGCGGCGAGCACTTCGACGGGTTGGCGCGCGAGTGCGTGGCCGTCGAGGCGCGCTACGCCACGCCCATCCCGGAGGAGCTCGATCCCGTGCAGGCCGCGGCCGTGCCGCTGGTGTTCCTGACGGCGTGGGGGATGCTCGTGTCGCGCGCGCGCCTCGTGCGTGGCGAGCGCGTGCTGGTGCTGGCCGGCACCTCCGGCGTGGGCTCCGCGGCCATCCAGATCGCGCGCGACATGGGTTGCGAGGTCGTGGCGACCGCCGGCAGCGAGTCCAAGCGCCGCCTGTGCCTCGAGCTTGGCGCCAAGGCGGCCGTGGACCACGGTCAGCCCGACTGGGCCTCGCAGGCGCGCAAGGCCGCCGGCGGTTCGTTCGACGTCGTCGTCGAGCACGTCGGACCGGCCACGTGGGAAGGATCGATGAAGGTGCTCGCGCGCAACGGACGACTCGTCACCTGCGGCGGCACCACCGGTCCGGTCGTGTCCATCGCGCTGCCGCACCTGTTCATCAAGAACCAGTCCGTGCTCGGCTCGACGATGGGGCCGCGCTCGGCCTTCCCGACGATCTTCGGCAAGGTGGCCGCGGGCGCCTACAAGCCGGTGGTCGACCGCGTCCTCCCCATGTCGCGCGTGCGCGAGGCGCACGAGCTGCTCGAGTCGCGCGCGGTGCACGGCAAGATCGTGCTCGTGCCGGGAAGCTGAACACACTCCAACGAGGCAGGCGAACGAGATGGATGCGCAAGCGATGAAGGTGGCGGCGGTGCTCGGCTCGGGCACCATGGGCAACGGGATCGCGCAGGTGCTGGCGCAGACGGGCCTCGAGGTCCGCATGTACGACATCGCCTCCGCCCAGTTGGAGAAGGGCATGGCCGCGATCCGCGGCAACCTCGACAAGGGCGTCGAGAAGGGCAAGGTCGCCGCGGCGGACCGCGACGCCGCCTTGGCGCGCCTGTCGACGACCACCGACCTCGCCCTCGCCACGCGCGGCGTGGACGTCGTCGTCGAGGCGGTGCCCGAGAAGCTCGAGCTGAAGCAGGACCTCTTCCAGAAGCTGGGCGAGTCGCTGGGCGAGGGCGTGCTCCTGGCGACCAACACCTCCTCGCTCTCCATCTCGCGCATCGCCGCCGTCACGCGCCATCCCGGCCGCGTGGTGGGCATGCACTTCTTCAACCCGGTCCACCTGATGAAGCTGGTCGAGGTGGTCGAGGCCGAGAAGAGCGCCGAGGCCTGCGTCCTCGCCGCCATGGAGCTTTCGCGCCGCATGGGCAAGGATCCCATCCGCGTCAAGGACGCCCCGGGCTTCGCTTCCTCGCGCCTCGGGATCGCCATCGGCCTCGAGGCGATGCGCATGGTGGAGGAAGGCGTCGCCTCGCCCGCCGACATCGACAAGGCCATGGTGCTGGGCTACGGCTTCCCGATGGGTCCGCTGCAGCTGACCGACCTCGTCGGGCTCGACGTGCGCCTGAACATCGCCGACTACCTGTACAAGGAGATCGGCGACCGCTTCCTCGCGCCGGAAATCCTGCGCGACAAGGTCGCCAAGGGCGAGCTCGGCAAGAAGAGCGGGAAGGGCTTCTACGAGTGGCGTTGAAGAAGCGCCCCGCGGTCGGCCTCGAACCGGCGCCGCCGTCGCGCTTCGCGCTGCCGCGCCGCCACTCCGGCGTGCTCGACGAGGCCGGACGCCAGCGCGCGCTGGCCGTCGCGCAGGCCTTCGTCTCCGCGCCCACCGCGCCGTACGCCGAGGATGCGCCCTTCGAGCTGGTGCTCGGCCTCTACGCGGGGCGCGCAGGCTTCGACGTGCTCGTCGACGAGCACGCCAACCTCGTCGTCGTGTGGACCGGAGCCGAGGAGCCGCGCTCGAAGTCGCGCGTCGCGCGGCGCACCTTGGCCTTCAGCGCGCACCTCGACCATCCGGGCTTCCTCGTGGAGGGTCGTCGAGGTGGCCGCTTCGTGGCGCGCTTCCACGGCGGGGTGCCGGCGGCGCGCCTCGTCGGAGCGCGCGTGCGCTTCCGCCGGCCCGGGCGCCCCGAGCCGGTGGCGACCGCCGTGGTCGACGCGGTGCAGCCGGGCATGCTGTGCACGCTGCGCGAGGTGCGCGGCAAGCTCTCGAAGGGTTGCTTCGGCGTGTTCGACCTCGCCGACGGAGTCGTCTCCGGCACGCGCCTGTCCGCGCGCGTGTGCGACGACCTGCTCGGCGCGGCGGCCATCGTGTGCGTGCTGGAGATGCTCGCCGAGTCCGGCCACCCGCGCCGCGTCGCCGGCATCTTCACCCGCGCCGAGGAGACGGGCTTCGTCGGCTGCATCGGCCTGCTGCAGGCGCGAGGCCTGTTGTCCGAGGCGGACGTGGTGGGCCTCGAGTGCTCGCCGAAGCGCGCCGCGGCCCGCCTGGGTCGCGGTCCCGTGGTGCGCGTGGGGGACAAGCGCTCGGTGTTCGATCCGGCCATCTCGCTGGAGCTGGCGGCCGCGGCGGAGTCGCTCGCGCTGCGCGCGCCGGCGTTCCGCTGGCAGCGCGCCTTGATGGACGGCGGCAGCTGCGAATCGACCGCCTACAACCTGTGGGGAGTGCGCGCCGGCGCCGCCTGCCTGGCGCTCGGCAACTACCACAACTGCGACGAGCGCGGTGGCATCGGCCCCGAGCAAGTCGACTGGAACGACTTCGAGGGGCTGGTCGCCCTGCTGCACGAGCTCGCCGCGGCGCGTGCCCGGGGCTCCGACGCGGCCGGGGCGCTGCGAACGCGGCTGCAGGCGGGCTTCGAACGGGACGCGAACTTGCTCGCGCGTTCGGCGGCGCGCATCTTGGAGCGATTGGAGGAATGAGGACCATGGTCGATGCGAACTGGGGCGCCGACGAGGCGCCGACGAAGTCGAGCCGGATCCCGAAGTGGCTGTGGTGGTGCGGCGGAGGGTGCCTCCTGGCGCTCGTCGTCGCGGCCATCCTCGGCTACATGGCCTACAACTACGGCAAGCAGCTCGTCGAGGAGGGCCGCGACCCTGAGAAGCAATGGCCCAATCTGGAGCGCATCCTGCCCTTCGACCAGCGGCCCGAAGGCTACCAGCTGACCTGGGGCAGTTCGCTGCTCGTCGAGACCTACGCGTTGCTCGACCCCGAGGGGCGCATCGGAGTCGTCATGCGCTTCCCCGAGTCGCAGGCGAGCGCGGTGGACGGGCAACTGATGAACCCCGACCACTCCGGGGCGCTCTTCGGCATGGGCGGGCGCAAGGACCTCTCCCAGCTCAAGATCGCGGTGCAGGGCCGCGAACTCGACGCGCTGCGCTTCTACCAGGAGCAGGGCCAGGACATGGATGGCGACGGCAAGGCCGACCAGGGCCACACCATCATGGTGCGCCTGACCGATGCGGGCGCGACCGAGCCCGTGGTCTTCCAACTCTTCACTCGCGGCCAAGGTGGCCTCGTCCCGCCGACCGAGGACGACGTGCGCGCGTTCCTGGCGCCGTTCCATGTCGGCAAGTGACTCCGCCGCTCCCGCGGAGCCGCAAGCGCCGTCGAAGTTGACGGGCGGGGCGATCGTGCTGGTCGCCTTCCTAGCCATGGCCTTGGCGGCCGTCGCCGCCTGGCTGTACATCGCCCGCGCGCAGCCCATCGACGGCGCCGCGCGCGTGCAGGCGCACTTCGGCGCGCCGCTGGAGCGCGTGGGGTTGCAGGTGGCCTCCGCCCAGCGGTTGCCGGACGGCATCGAGATCGTCGCGCTGCACGATCCAGCGCGGGCGGAGTCGCCGCAGGCGGCTCCCGCGTCGGCGCCCGTCGGCGAGCGCGTCGATCGCAAGAAGGTCGACCTCGGACCGCTCGGCGCGACGCCGCGCGAGGCGCTGCTGGTCTTCGCCCCCGAATCGCGCTGGGCCGCCGTGCGCAAGGAGCACTTCGAGCGCGTGCGCTGGAAGGACCTCGCGGACCTCCCGTCCTCGGGCGGGGTGCAGACCGTGGGCGAGGGCAAGCTCCCGTGGCGCGCCTTTGAGGTGGACTTCGTGCACGAGCGCGCCTGGGACGCGGGCACGGGGTTCCGCGACGCCATCCGCGCCGACGTGTCGCTGCCCGGGCAGGCGGCCTCCTTGCTGCTCGTGTGGCCTCGCGGCGCGCGCGGCCACGAGGACGGGCTGCGCGACTTCCTCGCGCGACTCGAGCCCTGAGCGGCGCGCCCGCGCGCGGCCGCTAGATGGCCTCGCCCGCCATGGCGCGGTCGACGGCCTCCGCGATGTGCAGCACGCGCGTCGCCTGTCCAGCGCGCTTGACACCGCCCTCCCACTGCATGTGGCAGCCGGGGTTGCCCACGAGGAGCACTTCCGCGCCCGTGGCCGCCAGCGCGGCGAGGCGCGGCGCCAGCACGGCCTGCGAGTCGGCCGGCCGCAGCAGGCTGTAGATGCCCGCCGAGCCGCAGCAGGACTCGGGATCCTCGATGGGGACGTGCGCCACGCCCATCCACTCGATCAACTCGCGCGGTGGACGACGCACGCCTTGGCCGTGGCACAGGTGGCAGGGATCGTCCCACGTGGCCCGCAAGCCGCGCCGCGACTCGGCGTCCGCCCGCAGCGCCGCGCGCACGCGCTCGCGCGCCGGCTCGCGCGTCATCCATTCCGTCCAATCGTGCACGCGCCGCGCGAAGGCGCGCGCGCGCTCGCGCCAGGCCAGGTCGTCGGCCAGCAGGTGGTGGTACTCCTTCATGTGCGAGCCGCAGCCCGCGGAGTCGACGACGACGGGGAGTGGTGCACCCTGCTCGTCGACCAGCGCGTCGAAGGCCGCGATCGTCTCGCGCGCCAGCTCGCGCGCGCCCGGGAGCTCGCCATTGTGCGCGTGCAGCGAGCCGCAGCACATGTGCGCCAGGGGCACGTGCACGTCGAAGCCCGCCGCCGACAGCGCGCGGATGGCGGCCGCGTTGACGCGCGAGTAGAACTCGGTCATCACGCAGCCTTCCAGGAAGGCCACGGCGCCCAGGCGCTCGCCGCGCGCCGGCGTGAAGGCTCGCGGCCGGGTGCGCTCGCGCGCCGGCGGGACGGCCGGAGCCTGTGCCAGCGCCTTGCCGCGTTCGCCGAGCGCTCGCGCGACGAGGTCCAAGGCGCCGCTTCGCTGCGCGACGCGTCCAAGCGCCGAGGCGGCGCGCAGCGCGCCGCGCGAGCGCAGCAGCACGCCGAACCCGACCTCGCGCGCCACCTTGGCGAAGCCCGTGCGCGGCATGGCCCGCTCGGCGGCGTCGCGCGCGCCTTCCATCAACTGGCCGAACTGCACGCCCGAGGGGCAGGCGCTCTCGCAGTGGCGGCACAAGAGGCAGAAGTCGAACTCCTCCTTGACCCCTGCGTCGGGCGCCAGCGCGCCCTCGGCGATGCTGCGCATCAAGTGGATGCGACCACGCGGGCTGGACGGTTCCGCCCCGCTGAGGCGGTAGGTGGGGCACGAGTTCAGGCACAGCCCGCAGTGCACGCAGTCGAGGCTTTTCAGGTAGTCGATGCCTTGGCGCAGCTCGCTCACGACGGGTCCCTCCTCGCCAGCACGCCGCGCGGATCGAGGGCGGCGCGCAAGCGGTCCTCCAGCGCCGCGCGCGCGGGATCGCGTCGCGGCGCGAGCGCGGCGCATGTCCGCGGCAGGAAGGAGGAGACGCGCGCGCCGACGCCCGGCGGCAGGGCGGCGCGCAGGCGATCCGCCTCGTGGTCCTCCAGCCTCAGCAGCACGCGCGCCAGTCCGGGATCGACGCACGCGACGTCGAAGCCGCGCTCCACGAGGCGCGCCACCAGCGCGGAGCATTCCGAGCGCAGGGAACCGAGTTCGACGGTGGCGCCGCAGGCAGTCTCCGCCGCGCGCGCCTCGCGCCACGCCGCGCGCGCCGGCGAGCCGGGATCCTCGAAGTCCGCGGGGCCGCTCGTCGCGCCTGCGCGCACCGCCTCGCGCGCCAACGCCAGCATGCGCGCGCAGGTCTGGGGACGTCCCGCGCCGAAGGCGAAGAGCCGCCAGAGGCCCCGCGAGCGCGACGCGCGCAGCAAGTCCAGCTCGCAGCGCGAATCCAGCAGGGCCTGCGCCGCGGCGTCTACAGGGGCCCACTCGGCGTGCTCGAACTCCAGGGTCCAGGCCGCGCGCGGCAGCGGCGCCAGGCGCAGCGAGACCTCGACCACGACTCCCGTGGTTCCGCGCGCGCCGGCGGCGAGCCTGTGCAGGTCGTAGCCCGTCACGTTCTTGACGAGGCGCGAGCCGCTCTTGACCACGTTGCCGTCCGGCAGCGCCAGCCGCGCGCCGAGCAGGTGGTGGCGCATGGGGCCATGGCGCAGGCGCTCGAGCCCGCTGGCGCCGGCGGCGACCATGCCACCCGCGCTCGAGCGATTCGGATCCGCCAGTTGCGGCAGCACGCGCCAACCGTCGCGCTCCGCCACCGCCTCCAGTTCCGCCAGCGTCGTGCCGGCGAGGGCGGTGATGGTGCCTTCGTGCGGATGCCAATCGACGACGCCGCGCAGGCGCTCGAGCGAGATCCACGCGTCCGGCAGGTCGTGCGCCGCCGGCGCGCGCAGGCCCGAGACGGGCCGCAGTCGCCGATGTCCGCGCGCCGCCTCGGCGAGCAGCGCGGCGACTTCGCGCGCGTCGGCCGGGCGCTCCAGGGCGCGCCCGTGGAGCGTCGCGCCCGCCTCCGTCGTGCCGCTCGACGAGCCCATCACGCCCGCCCCTGGTCGCGCGTGCGCGTCTCCATGCAGGCGCGCAGCGGGATCGTCTTGCCCGGGTTCATGCGCAGCCGCGGGTCCCACGCCTCGCGCACGCGGCACTGCGCCGCCAAGTCCTCGCGCGTGTACATCCACTCCATGCCGGCGATCTTCTCGAGGCCCACGCCGTGCTCGCCGGTCAGCGAGCCTCCCGCGGCGATGCAGACCTTCATGATCTCGTCGCCGGCGTCCAGCACGCGAGCCAGCTCGTCGGCGTCGCGCCGGTCGTAGCTGATGTTGGGATGCAGGTTGCCATCGCCGGCGTGGAAGACGTTGGCGACCTTGAGGCGGCGCGCGTGGCAGATCTCCGTCACGGCGCGCACCAGTTCGCGCAGGCGATGGCGCGGCACGACCGCGTCGGACACGTACAAGTCCGGCGCCACGCGGCCCATGGCGCCGTAGGCGCCCTTGCGGCCGGCCCACAGCTTGGCGCGTTGCGCGGCGTCGCGCGCGCGGCGCACTTCTCCCGCGCCGTGGCGGCGCGCGATGGCCTCGACGTCGTCCATCGTGGCGCGCACCTCGGCGTCGCAGCCCTCGGCTTCGACGAGCAGCACGGCTTCCGCGTCCTTGGGATAGCCGGCGGCCAGCACGGAGTTCTCGACGGCTTCGATGGTCAGCTTGTCGAGGATCTCGATGGCCGAAGGCTCGACGCGCCGCGCGATCATCTCCGACACGGCTTCGCAGGCGTCGTCGAGGCTCGCGTGGATGGCGAGCGCCGTCTCGACCACCTCGGGCAGGGGCACCAGCGCCACGGTCGCCTCCGTGGCGATGCCGAAGGTGCCCTCGCTGCCGGTGAAGAGGCCCACGAGGTCGAGTCCAGCGGGCTCGAGTCCCTCGCGCGACAAGTCGAGCACGGATCCGTCGTGCTGCACGACCACCAGCCCGTGGATGTGGCGGCTCGTGGTGCCGTGCTTGAAGCAGTGCGGCCCTCCCGAGTTCTCCGCCACGTTGCCGCCGATGGTGCAGGCCTTCTGGCTCGAAGGGTCCGGCGCGTAGTGCAGGCCGTGCCGTTGGCAGGCGTGGGACAGGTCGACGTTGACCACGCCGGCCTGCACGCGCGCGCGGCGGTTTGGCGCGTCGATCGACAGGACGTCGCGCATGCGCGCCGTGCCGACCAGCACGCCACCGCGCACCGGCGTCGCGCCGCCCGACAAGCCCGTGCCGGCGCCGCGCGCGACCACCGGCACCCCGGCCTGCGCGAGCATGCGCATGGCGCCGGCGCATTCGGCGGTGTCGCGCGGCAGGAGCACGAGCTCCGGCAACTCGCGCGCGAAGGCCAGGCCGTCGCACTCGTAGGGGGTGCGCGCCGCGCGCGCGTCGAGCACCCCGCGCGGACCAAGCAGGGCGCGCAGCGGCTCGACCAGGCTTGCGATCGACGGATCCATCGCGAGCCGCTAGAAATCCATGCAGCGCAAGCGCCACAGGGCCAGCGCCATCAATAGCGCGCAGAAGGCCAAGGTCGTTCCGATCGAGGCGAAGGCGTTGTGCTCGAGCGGCGCCGTCCAGCCGAACTGGCGCTCGCGCCAGCCCTCCGGATCGAACTCCGGGTTGGCTTTGTCGAAGGATAGTCCTTCAAGGAACTCCTTGCGGCGGCGCTCGCGCTCCGGTTCGTCGAACCAGTTCGGGCGCGTGGACATGTCCACCTGGTACATCCAGTCGCCTTCGGCCAGGAAGGCGCGCTCGCGTTCCATGCCGCCGCCGGGCTCCTGCCACGCCACGAGCTCCAGGGCGAGACCCGGCGCGAACGAGCGCGTTTCGCGCCGCGTGGACTGGCCGGACAAGGAGTCTTGGAACTGGTCGGCCGCCTGGCGCGCCGCCTGCCTCCGGACGCGTTCGCGTCCGTTCCTCTGCTCGCGCGTCGCCTCGCGCTCCACGCGCTTCAACTCGACCCGCGCGTGGTCCTCGCCGTCGGGGCGCGCGACGCGCCAAACCGCCGGCGTCGCGAGCAGGTCGGTCGTCGGCGCGGCGAGCGTGGCGCCTTGGAAGTCCTTGGCGACCAGCAGGTCCGTCGCCTCGTCGCGGACGACATGGTTCGGACCCA
>JBEBCR010000208.1:0-6460 GCA_041157565.1 Planctomycetota bacterium
GGCGGCGTCGACAGCTCGGTCGCGGCGCTGCTCGTGCACAAGGCCATCGGCCCGCGCCTGCACTGCATCTTCGTCGACAACGGCTTGCTGCGGCTCGGCGAGCGCGAGGTGGTCGAGCGCACCTTCCGCGAGCACTTCAAGATCGACCTGACCGTGGTCGACGCCTCGAAGCGCTTCCTATCGAGCCTCGAGGGCGTCGTCGACCCGGAGCAGAAGCGCAAGCTGATCGGCCGCGACTTCGTCGACGTGTTCCGCGAGCAGGCCAAGCGCTTCACGCACGCCCGCTACCTCGGCCAGGGCACGCTGTATCCCGACGTGATCGAGTCCGTCGCGGCGCACGGCGGCAACACGGCCGTGATCAAGTCGCACCACAACGTCGGCGGCCTGCCCAAGGACCTCGACATGACGCTGGTCGAGCCGCTGCGCGAGCTGTTCAAGGACGAGGTGCGCGCCATCGGCCGCCACATGGGCCTCGACGCGAAGATCGTCGACCGCCAGCCGTTCCCGGGGCCCGGACTCGCCGTGCGCATCGTCGGCGAGGTCACGCCCGAGCGCTGCGAGGTGCTCAAGAAGGCCGACCACATCGTCACCAGCGAGATCGAGAAGGCCGGCGCGCACAAGGGGCTGTGGCAGTACTTCGCCGCGCTCCTGCCGGTGAAGTCGGTGGGGGTGATGGGCGACGCGCGCACGTACGAGAGCTGCTGCGCGCTGCGCATCGTCGAGAGCGCCGACGGCATGACGGCCGACTGGCACTACCTCGACCGCGAACTGCTCGCGCGCATCTCCAACCGCATCATCAACGAGGTGCGCGGCATCAACCGCGTGGTGCTCGACATCTCGAGCAAGCCGCCCGCCACCATCGAGTGGGAGTAGCCGCGACCGGCGTCGAGCCGCCTCGAGCAGGCCTCGCGCCATGCGCCGCCCGGTCGCCGCGCGTCGCGGCGACCGTTCGGGGGCACTCGATAGGCCCCCGAGGGGCTGTCGAAGGGCGGTCGAGGGGCCAGCACTTGCCGCGCATTTGACGTCGTCCTTGCACGGCGGGCGAATCCCGACCCCGTGCTCGCGTACAGGCAAGGTCGGGCAGGCTTGCCTCCAGCGGGCCGTCGCGCGCGTCCCGGCGGGCGCGCGTGCTATCCACACCCGCCGCGGACCCACCGTTCCGCGCCCCCCAGAACAAGGACCACCACCCATGCAGTTGTCTCGCGCGGCCCTCGTCGCCTGCTTCGCCGTCCCCGTCGCCCTGGCCTTCGCCCTGCCGGCGACCAAGCTGGCCTTCGCCCCCAAGGGTGGCGCCGAGTCGAAGAAGACGCTGACCCTGGAAGCCGACCTCTCGATCGTCGACCTCTCCGGCGACGTCAACGGCCAACCGCTGCCGCCCGAGGCCTCCGAGCAGCTCACCTCCCAAGGCCTGCTGTTGACGATGGCCACGACCGTGACCGACGTCTACTCCGCCACCAAGGACGGCCGCCCGGTCGAGCTCCTGCGCACCTACGACGCCCTCGACGTGGACATCGAGATGGGCGAGGAGACTGCCTCGAACGAGGAGATGAAGGCGATCGAGGGCAAGACGATCAAGTTCACGTGGGACGAGAAGGAAGGCTCGTACTCGAAGAGCTACCACGAGTCGGAGGGCGAAGCCGAGCTGATCAAGGAGCTGGAGGCCGACATGGACCTCTTGTGCCTCCTCCCTGGCAAGGACCTCGACGAAGGCGACAGTTGGGAGGTGCCCGCCAAGGACCTCGGTCCGCTGTTCCTCCCGGGTGGCATGCTCAGCGCCGGCGGCGCCGACCAGGCCGACGGCCCGGACATGAGCGCGATGGTCGAGGAGATGCGGGACGAGTTCGAGAAGGCCGCCGAGACCTTCAAGGTCACCTGCCTCTTCAAGGGCGTCTCCGACAAGGACGGCGTCAAGGTCGGCGAAGTGTCCTTCGTGTTCGACGGCAAGATGTCGATGGATCTCTCCGACATGATCCAGAGCGCCATCGAGGCCCAGGGCGGCGAGGAAATGCCGCCGATGGACATCTCCTTCAACATGGGCATGGGCATGAAGGGCGAGGGCGTCCTGTGGTGGAACCTCGCCGAGAACCGCCTGCACGCCTACGAGATGGAGGCCAGCGCCGAGATGGACATGGCCATGGAGATGAGCATGGACCAGGGCGGCCAGAGCATGTCGATCAACATGTCGGGCAAGGCCAAGGGCGACATGACTTGGACGCTGGAGCCGGCCGAAGCCAAGAAGGCCGACGCCAAGTAGTCCTCGACGTGCTGCGCGCCGACGCGCAGCGCACGCGCGGGGCGCCTCGGCACCATGCCGTGGCGCCCCGCGCCATTGGTGGGCAGGGGGGGCGCGTCCCGCTCGCCAGCGGCCTCCGCCGCCAGCCGTCCTCAGCCTTCGCGGATCAGGCGCAGCAAGGTCTCGCGGACGAACGCGGCGTCGGCCTTGCCGCCGGCCAGCTTGAGCACCGGGCCCAGCAGCGCGTTGACCGCCGCTTCCTTGCCGCTCCGGACGTCGGCCACGATCTTCTCGCGGCCGACGAGCGCTTCGCGGCACCACCCTTCCACCTGGGCGGTGTCGCGCACGACCCGCACGCCCAGCGCGTCGACCAGCGCGTCCACGTCGCCGCCCGCGCGCGCCAACTCGCGCAGCACGAGCCGCGCGCCGGCGTTGCTGACCTCGCCGGCGACGGCGAGCCGCAGCAGTTCCGCCACATGGCGCGGAAGCAGGGGGCTCGATTCGAGCGCCAAGCCGAGGTCCTCGACGGCGCCCCTTCCGCCATCCTCCGCCAGCGCCTTCGGGAGCTCGTTGAGCACGAAGGCCGCCGCCTCCTTGCCCGGCGCGCCCGCGCGCACGACGGCCTCGAACCAGTCCGCCAAGCGCCGCGTCGCCGCCAGCGCCGCCGCGTCCTTGGCGGCCACGCGCCATTCGTGCATCCAGCGCGCGCGCCGCTCGGCGGGCGGCGGCGCCAGCCGGGCGCGTTCGCCCGCGACGAACGCGGCGTCGAGCTCGACCTCCGGCAGGTCCGGCTCCGGCAGGTAGCGGTAGTCGGCCGCGCCCTCCTTGCGGCGCATCGTGCGCGTGGCGTGCTTGTCGGGATCCCACAGGCGCGTCTCCTGCACGACGCGCCGCGCCGGATCGCCGCCTTCGATCGCCGCCACTTGCCGCGCGATCTCGTGCTCGATGGCGGCATGCACGAAGCGGAACGAGTTGAGGTTCTTGACCTCCACCTTCACGCCCCACGGCTCGCCCGCGCGGTGCACGGAGATGTTCACGTCGCAGCGCAGCTCGCCCTTCTCCATGTCGCAGTTGGACACGCCGGCGTGCTGCAGGATCTCCTTGAGCGCCTCGAGGAACTCGACCGCCTCGTCGGCCGAGGAGATGTCGGCCTCGGTGACCGATTCGATCAGCGGGATGCCCGCTCGGTTGAGGTCGACCAGCGTGTCCTCGCCGCGATCGTGGATCGCCTTGCCCGCGTCCTCCTCGAGGTGGATGCGCTGCAGGCGCACGCGCTTGCCGGAGGCGAGCAGCAGGCCGCCGCCGCGGCAGAACGGCGCCTCGTCCTGGCTGATCTGGTAGCCCTTGGGCAGGTCGCAGTAGAAGTAGTGCTTGCGCGCGAAGCGCGTGCGCGGCGCGATGTCGCACGACAGGGCGAGCCCGGCGCGCACGGCCAGCCGCAGCGCCTCCATGGAAGCCACGGGCAGCGCCCCGGGCTGCGCGCTGCACACCGCGCAGACGCGCGTGTTGGGCTCGGCGCCGAACTGCGGGCGGCAGGCGCAGAACAGCTTGGTCGGCGCGGCCAGTTGGCAGTGCACCTCGAGCCCGACCACCACGAACCACGCCGTTCCCGTGGCGGGCGAGATCCAGCCTTGCGCCGCGCTCACGACGAGGCCTCCTCGACGGGCGCGCGCAATGGCTCGGGGCAGACCACGCGCTCAGCCACGCGCGCCGCCGCAAGCACCAGCATGTCCGCCTCGAGCGGACCGACCAGTTGCAGGCCGAACGGCAGGCGCGCGCCATCGACCTCGACGAGCCCCGCCGGGATGCTGGCGGCCGGCAAGCCCGCCAACGACACGGGCGTCGTCAGCGCGTCGCAGGCGTACATCGCCGCCGGATCGCCCGCGTGCGCGCCGAGGCGCAGCGCCGGCGTGGGGGCGGTGGGGCCGACCAGCAGGTCGCAGCGCTCGAAGGCCGCGGCGAACTCGCGCGCCACCTTGGTGCGCACGCGCGCGGCCTGCTGGTGCCAGCGCGCCGACCAGCCCGCCGAGTGCGCCCACGTGCCGAGCACGATGCGTCGCTGGACCTCGGCGCCGAAGCCCGCGCGCCGCGTGGCCGACATGCTCGCGAGGAGCGTGCGCGCGCCCTCGTCCGCGCGCAGTCCATAGCGCGCGCCGTCGTAGCGCGAGAGGTTCGAGGCCGCCTCCACTGCGGCGACGATGTAGTAGCACGCGATGGCGTGGCGCGTGGTGGCGAGCGACACCTCGACCAGCTCCGCGCCCGCCGCGCGCAAGGCGGAAAGGTTCGCCTCGTGCAGATCCCGCGCGGGGCCTTGGGCGAGCGCGGCGCGCCATTCCGCCACCACGCCCAGCCGCAGTCCGGCGAGGCCGTCGAGGGCGATGGGGGCGGCGAACGGCGTCGGCAGGCAGCTGGCGTCGCGCGCGTCCGCGCCCGCCATGATGGAGAGCGCCAGCTCGAGGTCGCCCACGCCGCGCGCCAGCGGCGCGATGCAGTCGAGCGACGAGGCGAAAGCCACGAGTCCATGGCGCGAGACGCGCCCCCAAGTGGGCTTGAGCCCGGCGATGCCGCACCACGCGGCCGGTTGGCGCACGGATCCACCGGTGTCCGAGCCCAAGGCCAGCGGCACGAGTCGCGCGGCAACCGCCGCCGCCGAACCCGAGGACGAGCCGCCGGGGGCGTGGGCGACCGACCATGGGTTCCTCGTCGGGCCGAAGGCCGAGTGCTCGCCGGTCGAGCCCATGGCGAACTCGTCCATGTTCGTGGCGCCCACCACGATGGCGCCCTCGGCTTCCAGCCGCTCGACGGCGGTCGCCGTGTAGGGCGCGCGCCAACCCGCCAGCATGCGCGAAGCGCAGTTCGTCTCCAGCCCGCGGCACGCCTGGTTGGCCTTGATGGCGATGGGCACGCCGTGGAGCCGCCCCGGAGCGGCGCCCGCGCGCGCGGTGGACTCGAGCAGCCTCGCTCGCTCGCGGGCGCGCTCCGCGTCGAGCGCGAGGAAGGCGTTCAAGCCCGCGTTGCTCGCCGCGATGCGGGCGAGGCAGTCGTCGATGGTCGCCACCACCGATCGCGCGCCGCGCGCATGCTCGAGGGCGAGCTGCGCGGCGTCCAGATCGTGCCAAGCGCGGGCGGTCGGGCTCACGCCTCGCCCCCGATCGCCTTCTTGACGACGTAGTGCTCGCCATCCGACCGCGGCGCCAACGCCAGCAACTCGTCGCGCGGCAGCGAGTCCTCGGGTCCGCCTTCGCGCAGCGTTCCGCGCGCCTCGAGGGGCGCGACCATCGGCTCGCAGCCGCTGGTGTCCACCTGTTGCAGCAGTTCGAACTCCGCCAGGATGCGCGCGACGTCCGCGCACAACCGCTCGGCCTCGTCGCCGCCAAGGTCCAGCCGAGCCAAGGCCGCCGCGTCGCGCAGCGCCTGCAAGGTGGCGGGGTCGTGGGCCGGCGACATGGGGAGCGAGGATACTGGCCCGTGGCCCGGGGATAAAGGCGCTCGAGCCGCGCCTTGGAGGCGTGGGGGAGACAAGCGGGCTCGCCGGTCGCACAATGCGGGCGCGACCCGATGATCCCCGACTTCCTCGACCTCGGATCCACCCTGCAGATCGCCGGCGGCCTGCTGCTCGCCGTGGCCCTCCTGGCGCGTTCTTCGCGCCAGCTCGTCGCCGAGCGCCTCGCCCCGCGCCGCCTGCGCCTCGTCGGATTGCGCGAGGCCATCGTGCTGCGCGTGCAGGTCGGCGTGGGCTTCCTCGACATCGTCGCCGGCTTCGCCTGCGAGTGGATCGGCCGCCACCAGTCCGGGGACGCCGAGCTGCTCTCGGCCTACGCTTGGCTGCCGCTGGTCGTGCTGCTCCAACTCGGCCTGCTCGCGCTGGGTTGGTGGCATGGCAGCGCCGCTTGTCGCCGCCACGTCAAGGAGTCCCTGCTCGCCACGCGCGTCGACCTGTGGGCCGATCCCGAATTGGCGCGCGAACTCGGCGAGTTGTGGGACGTCGAGTCCTCGCCCGACGACACGCTCGAGACCTACGCCGAGCGCGTGCGCGCCGCCATCGGCTTGCCCACAGCCGCGCGCCGCTCGTACGACCCGATTCCCACCGCGCCCGAGGACTCCGACTTCTGACGTGCCGCGGATCGGCCGCGTCGCGGCGCCAGCCTGCCACGCGCGTCGCGCGCCGCGCGTCCATGGAGGTGGAGGTTCCGGCATGGCGCACGTGCACGAGCACGCAGGAAGTGG
>JBEBCR010000209.1:0-12415 GCA_041157565.1 Planctomycetota bacterium
GGTTCGGTCGTCGAGTCGGACGGCGTCGTCGTGCAGGACGCGCCCGTGCGCGCCGTGGGCGAGCGCGAGGGCAGCCGCACCTACCTGCTCGAGCTGTACCAGCAGGCGCTCGACGCCAAGGACGCCATGGCGCTGGAGATCCAGGCCCTGCAGGCCCAGATGGACAAGGACCGGCAGGAGCGCGACGCGCTGCTCGCCGAGCGCGACGCCGCGCGCGGCAAGGGCGACGAGCTGGCCGCCAAGGTGCAGTCGCTCGAGGCCGAGGTGCGCGACCTGTCCGGCCGCCTCGTGCAGGCCCAGATCAAGCGCCTCGAGGCGGAGAAGCTGCTGCTGGAGCACATGATCGCCGCCCAGGCGACCACGGCGGGCGCCAAGGGCGGCGCGCGCGAAGAGGCCGGCGGCTCGGGCGCCAGGCGGTCCGACGCGAACGAAGGTGGTGGCCTGTGAAGTTCGCCGCCCCGCTCGCGCTCGTCCTCGCCTGCGCAGGCTGCGCCAGCGGCCGCGCCGAGCTCGAGCCCATCGCCCGCGCGCGCGTCGCCTCCGACTACGCGAGCTACGACCTGCGCCGCGTCGGCGTGGTGCCGTTCGAAGGGGCGCTGGCCGAGCGCGAGCACGGCAAGGCGCTGCAGGCCGCGTTCGCGGCCGAGCTCGCCGGCGGCGTCGACTTCGAGGTCGTGCCGCTCTCCTTCGACGACATCGAGGAGACCGCGCGCCAGGACACGCTGCGCCGCGGACGCACCGACCCGCAGGCCATCCTCGAGCTGGCGCGGCGCTACCGCCTGGACGGCGTCGTCGTCGGCACCGTGGTCGAGCTGTCCAGCTGGCCGCACGCGCGCGCCGGCATCGAGGTCGACCTGCTCGCCACGGAGACCGGCATGGCCATCTGGTCCGCGCGCGTCCACGCCGACGCGGCGCGCCAGTCGACCCGCGACCACCTCGAGCGCTGGCTGGAGGAGACGCGCAAGGACCATGGCGAGTCCGAGGGCGCCGACGTGTGGCTGCTGTCGTCGCGCCGCCTCGTCGAGTTCGCCGCGGCGCAGGCCGCCGCGCTGCTCTGAGCGGGGTTCAGGGCCCGATCGGCTTCGTGCGCGGCGTGGCGAGTTCGACCACGTCGAACGCCTCGCCCTGGTCGTCGATGGCGCGCAGCGTCGCCGTGCCGTCGGCGCGCAGGTCGGCGCACCACAGGTGGTTGCGCCCTTCGGCCTTGGCGAGCCACCAGGCCGAGCCTTCGGCCGGCACCGTGCGCGTCTTGACGCCGAAGGCGCCGTCGCCGAGGTAGAGCAGCCCGCGCTCGTCGTCGCGCTTGCCGGCGAGGATGCGGTGCGTGCGCTTGAAGTTGTGGTGGTCGTGCTCGAAGGCCGCGCTGATGCCGTGGCGCTCGAACAAGGGCACCCAGTGCTCGCGGATGGCCTTGGCGAGCGGCGCGTCGAGCGGGGTGCCGTCCTTGGGCGCCTTGGTCGTGCCGTAGGCGGGGTAGTGGTAGACGGGGAACAGGAACTGCATCCCGGCGCGCGACGACAGCGCGCGCTCGAGCCATTCGGCCTGCGCGCCCGCGACGGGCGTGGTGTGGTCGGTGTCGAGCAGCACGATCGACAGGTACGAACCGCAGTCGAGCACGCCCTGGGCCGCGCCGTCCGAGCCCGCGAACAACCCGTAGTAGTACGGGGCGTCGACTGGGACCTTGCCCTTGAAGTGCCCGCGCACCTCGTGGTTGCCGATGGCGCAGACCAGCGGCACGACGCGCCGGTCCTTGGCGATCGAGGTGCGCGTCCACGCCTCGAGCCAATCGACCACGCGCGTCGCCTTGACGCCGTCCTCGTAGGCGAGGTCGCCGCCGAACACGACGAAGTCGGGGTCGAGCGCGGTGGAGCGGCGGCACATCGCCTCGAACATCTCGCGCGTGGCCATCGTGTCGCCGCCGTTGACGAAGCGCAGCGGGCGCGCCGACAAGTCCTTGGGCAGCGTGCGGAAGGCCAGCGGCGCGACCTTGGGATCGGGGGCCTTCGCGATGGCGAACTCGTAGCGCGCGTCGGCCTCGAGTCCGGCGAGTTCGACGCGGCGGCGCTGCAGGCTGGTGGGGGCCACCGTCGTCTGCTCGGCGATCGACTGGCGCCATTCCGCGTCTCCGGCGCGCCGCCAGAAGAGCACGTCCGAGGAGTCCGGGTATAGATCGACCCAGTTGACCACCATCGTGGTCGTGGGGTCGCCGTCCCACGACAAGTACATGCCGGTGATGTCCTGCGCCTCGGCGCGGCCGCAGGAGAGCGCCGCTGGCAGGAGCAGCAACGTACGCAGGATCGCACAAGCGCGCATGTCCTCGATCCTAGCCGCCGGACGCCGAGGCGGCAGCCCGCGCCGAGGTGGATCCGGCCCATTCGCGCAATGGAATCGGCCACGCCCGAGGGCATGGCCGATCCACCTGGAGTCCGACGTCGGGTAGACGGGGAACGGACTGCTGTGCTTGGTCTGCTTGGCGCGGGCTCACTCGCCCGCCAAGAGCTTCTCCGCGGCGCGCTCGACCCGCTCGGGCGAGTTCAAGCGGCCCTCCACGTAGAGCTGCTTCAGCTCCGCGAGGCGCGCGGCGTGCTTCTCGCTCTCCGTGGCGGCGCCGGACTCGGCGCGCTCGAGCAGCATGCGCGAGGCGGTCGACAGCTCCAGCTTGTCCTGCAAGCCGGGCTTCTCGTGCGTGGTCGGGCGCTCGACGGGAGCCTTGCGCTCGGTCTGTCCTTCGACCGCCTTGGCGATGGCCTCCCGGTTGGGGCGCGTCAGGTCGATCTGCGCTTCCCGGGCGGGTCCTTGGGGCCGTTGTGCGTCGTGGATGTTCATGGTCGCTTTCCCAAACGGGTAGCGGGCTGGTGCAGGAGTTATCGGCACCCCCGAGGGGGGCATGAGAGGAAAAGGCCGGGCTTGAGGAATGAGCTTCCGTGTCGGCTGTAAGTATCTATTGAAAATAGACTTACGGTTTTGCATTCTTGAGCTTTGGAGGGCGCTGGGGCATCCTCGTGGCCATGCTCCACCGGCTGGTCGGCCTGCTGCGCCTCGCGACCTGCGCCCTCGGCGTCATGGCGACGGTCCAAGCCGTGGCCGCGGCGCCGCAACGCGCGGACGAGGAACCCTGCCGCGCCGACTACCAGATCCAGGCGCGCTACGAGGAGTCGGAACGCCGCATCGTCGGTCGCGCGCTGGTGCGGTACGTCAACCGCACGCGCGACACGATCCCCGACCTGCAGTTCCACCTGTACTGGAACGCGTTCGCCAGCACGCGCTCCACGCATCTGGCGTCAAGCGGCGGCACGACGCGCGGCGGGCTCGTCAAGGACGGCGAGTTCGGCTGGACGCGCCTGACGAGCGTCGTCGCCGGCGGCGAGGAGCTGGTGGGCGGCCTCGAGCACATCTCGCCCGACGACGGCAACCCCGACGACCGCACCGTGGCGCGCGTGCGCTTGAAGCAGCCGATCAAGCCCGGAGCCGAGCAGATGGTCGAACTGCGCTGGGAGTCGCGCATGCCGCGCGTGCGGCGGCGCACGGGCTGGAAGGACGACTTCCTGTTCGCCGCGCACTGGTTCCCCAAGCTCGGCGTGTGGGAGGCGGGCAACGGCTGGAACTGCCACCAGTTCCACCCGAGCACCGAGTTCTACGCCAACTACGGCTGGTACGACGTCGAGCTCGACCTGCCGAGGAAGTACGAGGGCAAGGTGGGCGCCTCGGGCGTGCAGGAAGGGCCGGCGCGCGTCGAGGGCGATCGCGTGGTGACGCGCTTCCTGGCGCCGGGCTCGGCCGATCGCGGCGTGCCGGACCGCCTGGGCAAGGCGCCGCTCCTGCACGACTTCGCCTGGACGGCGGACCCCGACTTCGTCGTTGTCAAAAATACTTTCCACTGGGACGAGTGGGCGGCGCGCTTCCCCGAGGAGGTCGACCGCACGGCGCTGGCCCTGGGTCGCGCCAAGGAGGACGTGCGCGTCCGCGACGTGGACGTGACGGTGCTGATCCAGCCCGAGCGCCTCGCGCAGGCCGGACGCCACTTCGACGCCACCTGCACGGCGCTCTTCTTCTACGGCTTGTGGTGGGGCGAGTACCCCTACGCGCACATCACCTGCGTCGACCCGGCGTGGGGCGGCGCCGCCGCGGGGGGCATGGAATACCCCACGCTCTTCACCGCCGGCACGGACCTGTGGGCGCGCCAGATCCAGCAGACGCCCGAGAGCGTCACCGTGCACGAAGCCGGCCACCAGTTCTGGCACGGCCTCGTGGGCAACAACGAGTTCGAGGCGGCGTGGCTCGACGAGGGCTTCAACACCTTCACGCAGAACGACGCGCTGTGGCTGCGCTACGGCAAGAGCGCGCGCACGACGCGCTACGCGGGCTTCCACCACGACGGCGTGAACCTGGTGCGCGGGCCCGGTGGCGGACGCGTGGCGGACGCGCTGGCGCTGGAGCGCGTGGGCCTGCCGTGGCTGGGCGAGCTCGAGCTCCTGCCGGCCACCGACGTCCTGCGCTGGTGGCGCGACCAGCCGCTCTTGTCGTCGACCATCTCGCGCGTCGACCCGCGACACTCCGAGCGCAACGGCTACCTGCTCGATCCGGACACGGATCCGATCGACCGCCACGGCTGGCTGTACGCCGACGGCACCAGCTACCGCGTGAACAGCTACCGGCGCACGGCCAACGCGCTGCGCTCGCTCGAAGGCCTCGTGGGCAGCGAGCGCTTCCTGCGCGGCATGCGGCGCCACAGCCAGGATTGGCGCCTCGACCACCCGTACCCGGACGACTTCTTCCGCTCGTTCCAGGAAGGGGCCCAGGTCGACGTTCAGTGGTACTTCGACCAGGTGTTCCGCTCGACCGCCACGGTCGATTGGCAGTTGTCGGTCAACGAGCGCAAGGTCGAGCCCGCGCGCGGGCACGTCGTCGACGCGGAGGGGCGCTTCGTCCCCGCGCCCGCGCCGGACGCCGCGGACAAGCCGCGCTGGCGTCCCGAGATCCTCGTCCGCCGCAAGGGCGCCCTGCTGCTGCCGCTCGAGGTGGAGCTGCGCTTCGAGGACGGGCACGTCGTGCGGCGCGCGTGGACGCGCGAGGAGCAGGAGCGCACGACGTGGTGGAAGCCGATCAAGCCGGACGAGTCGCGCGAGGCGCGCTTGACCTCCGTCGTGCTCGATCCAGACCGGCGCTGGACCTTCGACATGGACTTGTCGGACAACCAATGGCACGTCCGGCGCGACGAGGTGGCCCCGCTGCGCCACGCCGAGCGCACCTTCGCGCATTGGACGCAGGTCCTGCATTGGATCGGAGGCCTCGGTGGTTGATTCGCGCGGACCTTGGCCGTCGTTGCTGCCCGCCGAGGGCGATGCGCGCGAAGGGCGCGGCATCGTGCTCGACGCGCTGCGCGGCGCGGTCTCGCGGCCGGCCGCGTGGGGCGCGGTCCTCCTGGCCCAGGCGCTGCTCGCGGCCATCCCGGGCTTGATGGCGCACGAGTGGTTGTCGCGCGCCATGGGCGCCAACTACGCGCCGGGCAGCCTGCTGGTCGACCTCGACGCGCTGTTCCGGCACGACCACAAGGAATCGCTGGCGGCGCTCGACGCCCAAGTCGGCCTCGTCGGCGCCGCGCTGGCGCTCGTCTCGGTGCTGCTCGGCTGCTTCGTCGCCGGCGGTTGGCTGCAGGTGTTCCTCGAACGCACGGAGGGCGAGACGCTGCGCCGCTTCGCCTTCGGCGGCGCGCGCTGGTTCTGGCGCTTCGCGCGCGTCGCCTTCGTCGGCCTGCTGCTGGCTGCGCTGTGCACGTGGGTCGTGCGCGGACCGGCGTGGAACCACGTCGTGCTGTCGGGCCTGTGCGGCGTGCCGAGTTCGGATTGGAGCGCGCTCGAGACCCTCGACAGCGAACTCGCGGCCTGGCGACTGCGCTTCGCGCAGGACTTGGCGCACGCGCTCGGCATCGCCTTCGTCTTCGCCTGGGGCGATTGGACGCGCACGCGCATGGCGCTCTTCGACACGAACAGCGCGGCGTGGGCGGGCTTGTGCACGCTGTGGACGCTCGTGCGCCACCCGCTGCGCACGCTGGGCGCCTCGGCGACCTTGTTCGGCGTCGAAGCGGCGCTGCTGCTCCTCCTCGGATTGCTCTCGCGCAGCATGGAAGCCACGATCCACCGCACGGGCGAGGCGTGGCCGACGATCGCGCTGCTGGTCCTGGCGCTCTTGGCGCTGCTCCTGCGCGTCGTCCTGCGCGGCGCGCGCTACCACGCGGCCGTGCACGTGTCGCGCCAGGTGGTGACGCCCATCCTGCGCCCCGATCCGTGGAAGGACACGGTCGGCGGCCCGGGCGGCCCGCGCTACCCGATCGGCGGCGACGAGCACGTCGTGCAGCTCTGAGCGGAGAGGCCCCGCCGCGCCCCTACGTGGCGGCGGACTCGGGCGCCCGCAACGACAGCACCGGCCAGCCGCGTTCGGCGGCGATGGCGGCGAGCCGCGGGTCCGGGTCGACGCACACCGGGTGCGAGACGCGCGACAAGAGCGGCAGGTCGTTGTGGGAGTCGCTGTAGAACCACGTCTCGCCCGGCAAGTCGAAGCCCAGGCCGCGCGCCTCGAGCCAACTCGCCACGCGCGCGATCTTGCCCTCGCGGAAGCATGGTTCGCCCACGATGCGGCCGGTGTAGCGCTGGCCGTCGCGTTCGAGGCGCGTGGCGATCAGCTCGTCGATCCCGAGGCCCTGCGCGATGCGCCCCGCGAGGAAGTCGTTGGTGGCGGTGACGAGCGCCACGTGGAAGCCCTCGGCGCGGCGCCGCTCGACCAGCGCGCGGCCCAGCGGCTTGACGCGCGGGGCCGCGCGCGTGGCGTGCCAGTCCTCGCGCCAGTCGTGCAGGAGCCCGGCCTCGAGCCGCACGAAGGGATCGAGGTACGTGGCCAGGAACTTGCCGAGGTCCAGCCGGCCCAACTGGTAGTCGCGATGGAAGCCGCGCACCACCTCGGCGTCGCCCTCGCCGCGTTCGGCGAGGTACTCGCTCCACAACAGGTCGCTCACGCCGTCGAGCAGCGTCTCGTCGAGGTCGAACAGGGCCACGCGCATGGGGCGCGCGAGGATACACGGCGCGGGCGGGAGGCGCCCCTTGCGTCCCGCGCCGCGTCGGGGACGATGTGGCCGTGATCGGCATCCTCCTCCTCGCGTGCGCCGCCGGCGCGCAGTCAAGCACCCCTTCCGCCAAGCCCCCGCGCATGGAGCCGCCCGCCAAGGCGGGGCTCGGCGCGGCCTTCCACGCCGGGCGCCGAGCCGCGCTGGTCGCCGAACTGCGACGCGCGCATCCGCGCGGCACATTGCTGGTGCGCGGCCTGCCGGACACGCGCGGCTACCTGAAGTTCCAGCAGGAGAAGGTGTTCTGGTACCTGACCGGAGTCGAGGGCGCCAACGCCTCGTTGTGCGTGGACATCGAGAGCGGCGAGCCGACCTTGTTCCTGCCGCGCGCCTCGGCCGGCAAGGAGCAGTGGGAGGGCGAGCAGTGGGACGCCTCGGACGCGTGGGTGCCCGCCATCACCGGCATCGCCGCCGTCAAGGAGGCTGGACAGCTCGACGCGCACCTCGCCGCGCGCGTCGCGCTCGACAAGGTGGTGTGGATCAGCAAGGAGCCGTGGATCGACCTGGCCGGATGCCACGACCGCGCCCGGCCGCACGACGCGGCCATCAAGCGCGATCCGCTGGATGGTCGCCCGAGCCGCGAGGAAGCCCTGGCGGCGCGCCTGGTCGAGCGCCACGGCGCCGACGTGCGCGACTGCCAGCACGTCGTCGGCGAGCTGCGGCGCGTCAAGCAGCCGGAGGAGGCGCTGGCGTTGCGTCGGGCCAGCGAAGTTGGCGCGCTGGCGATGCTGGAGGCGATCCGCTCGACGCGCGCCGGCGTCGGCGAATGGGAGCTCGAGGCCGCGATGTCCTTCGTGCACCGCCGCGAAGGAGCGGCCGGACCCGGCTACCACGCCATCGCCGGATGCGGGCCGAACGCGCTCGTGCTGCACTACAACGAGGTGCGCCGCGAGCTGCGCGCGGGCGAGATGATGCTGCTCGACTACGCGCCGGAGTTCGACAAGTACGTCAGCGACATCACGCGCAGCTGGCCCGTCGACGGCGTCTGGACCGAGCGCATGGTCGAGCTGTACGACGCGGTGCTCGCGGCGCAGGAGGCGGGCATCGCCGTCGTCCGGCCCGGCGCGACGATGCGCGAGGTCGAGGCGGCCTGCCGGCGAGTGCTCGCCGAGCGCGGGCTCGCGGACCTGCTGCCGCACGGCACGTGCCACTACGTGGGACTCGAGGTGCACGACATGGGCGATGGCGGCAAGCCCCTCGAGCCCGGCGTGGCCTTCACCGTCGAGCCGGGCCTCTACGATCCCGGGAGCGGCATCGGCATCCGCATCGAGGACGTGGTGCTGGTGACCGCCGACGGCTGCGAGGTGCTGTCGAAGGGCGTCCCCAAGGACCGCGCCAGCTTGTCGAAGCTGGTGGCCGAGGAGGGCCTGCTCGACCGCCTGCCGCGCAGGCTGTTCCCGGCGGAAGGCCTGCGCTGATGGTCCGCGGGCCCGCGCGGGGCGCCTGGGTCGGCGCGCGGGTTGGCGCGCGGGCGACCCGCGGCTAGACTCTTCGCCCCCATGGCCTCCATCAAGGAACTGCAAGCCCGCGCCGCGGAGCTCCAAGGCCGCTTCGAGCAGCTGAAGGAGTCTCTTTGACTACGCCAAGGCCAAGAGGCGCCTGGCCGAGCTCGAAGCGGTCCAGAACGACCCCGAGTTCTGGAACAACGCCGACCGCGCGCAGAAGGTCGTGGCCGAGGCCCGCGACGTGCGCTCCGTCGTCGAGCCGATGGACGACATCCTGAAGGGCCAGGAGGAGGTCGAGCTCCTGGCCGAGATGGCAGCCGAGGATCCGGCCGCGATCCCCGAGATGGAGTCGGTCGTGCTGCGCATGGAGCAGCACGTCGAGCAGCTCGACTTCCGCGTCATGCTGGGCGGCCCCAACGACCGTTGCGGCGCCTACGTGCAGTTCACCCCGGGCGCCGGCGGCGTGGACGCGGCCGACTGGGCCGGCATCCTGCTGCGCATGTACGTGCGCTGGGCCGAGAAGAAGGGCTACAAGGTCGTCGAGGTCGAGCGCGTGCTCGACGACGACGGCGGCATCAAGTCCGCCACCATCGAGATCGAGGGCGACTACGCCTTCGGCCGCCTCAAGGCCGAGAACGGCGTGCACCGCCTCGTGCGCATCAGCCCGTTCGACGCGCAGGCGCGCCGCCAGACCGCCTTCGCCAGCGTGGACGTCACGCCGCTGCTCGACGATTCGATCAAGATCGACATCAAGGAGAGCGACTGCGAGATCGAGACGATGCGCTCGGGCGGCGCCGGCGGCCAGAACGTCAACAAGGTCGAGACGGCGGTGCGGCTGCGCCACATCCCCTCGGGCATCATCATCCGCAGCCAGAGCCAGCGCTCGCAGCTCAAGAACAAGGAACTGGCCTTCCGCCTGCTGCAGGCCAAGCTCATGCAGCTCGAGGAGGAGAAGCGCGAGGCCGAGAACCTCGCCATCCGCGGCCAGCAGGCGGAGATCAGCTTCGGCAGCCAGATCCGCTCCTACGTCATGCATCCCTACCAGATGGTGAAGGACCACCGCACGGAGCACGAGACCGGCAACATCAACGCCGTGCTCGACGGCGGGCTGGACGACTTCATCGAGGCGTACCTGCGCAGCCGCAAGGCGCCGGCGCGCAAGGCCTGAACCGCGCGCAGGGACGAGCGCCACGCCATGCCGAACCCGCACCCGCACTTCGACGACCAGGGCGTGCTCGACTGGAAGACGCGCCACGCCGACGCGCTCGCCGCCGCCAAGGCCGAGGGCAAGCTCGTCTTCGTCGAGCTGGGCCGCCTGCAGTGCAGCCAATGCCGCACGCTGGTCCAGAACATCGTCCCGCGCCCCGACATCGCCCCGATCCTGCAGGAGCGCTTCGTCGCGCTGGCCGCCGACGCGGACGACATGGAGGACGAGGTGCTCGAGCTGGCGCAGAACCTGGAGGACGCGTACATGCTGCCCTTCGTCATGTTCTGCGACGCCGACGGCAAGTTCCTCGCCGGTTCGTCGGGACAGGTCAACCCGTTCAGCTTCGCCAGCACCGTCAAGAAGCTCGCCGGCCCTTCCTGACCGGCGCCGCACCGCACAGCCCCGACACCGCCATGACCGCCACGCACCCCATCCGTCGCGCCCTCGTCAGCGTCTCCGACAAGTCCGGCATCGAGGACTTCGCCCGCGGCCTCGCCGCGCAAGGCGTCGAGATCCTCTCGACCGGAGGCACCTACGCCGCGCTGAAGAAGGCCGGCGTCCAGGTCAAGGAGGTCAGCGAGCACACCGGCTTCCCGGAGATGATGGACGGCCGCGTGAAGACGCTGCATCCGAAGATCCACGGCGGGATCCTCGCGCTGCGCGACGACGCGGGGCACGCCGGCTCGATGAAGGAGCACTCCATCTCCGGCATCGACCTCGTGTGCGTCAACCTCTATCCGTTCGAGGCGACGGTGGCGAAGCCGGGTTGCACGCGCGAGCACGCCATCGAGAACATCGACATCGGCGGACCTTCGATGGTGCGCTCGGCGGCGAAGAACCACCGCTACGTCGCCATCGTCGTCGATCCGGCCGACTACGCCGTCGTGCTGGCCGAGATGTCGTCGAACGGCGGCGCCACGACCGAAGCGACGCGCCGCCGTCTCGCCGGCAAGGCCTACGCGCTCACGGCGCGCTACGACGCGATGATCGCCGAGTGGATGCAGAAGGACCTCGACGCCTCCGGCATGGCCGAGTCGAAGTGGCCCGCGAGCTACGCGCTGGCGGGCCGCAAGCTGGCCGAGCTGCGCTACGGCGAGAACCCGCACCAGACGGCGGCGTTCTACGCCGTCGGGGGCCGCGGCGAGCCTTCGTTGGCCAACGCCGAGGTGCTCGGCGGCAAGCAGCTCTCCTACAACAACCTGGTCGACCTCGACGCCGCGCTGGCGCTGGCGAAGGAGTTCGACGAGCCGTTCGTCGCGGTGCTGAAGCACAACAACCCGTGCGGCGCCGCCGCCGGCGCGACCATCCTCGAGGCCCTGTCCGGCGCGTGGGACGGCGATCCCGTGTCGGCCTTCGGCTCGGTGCTGGCGTTCACGCGCGTGCTCGACATGGCCTGCGCCGAGTACCTCGTGTCCGGCAACCGCTTCGTCGAGGCGATCGTCGCGCCCGGCTACGAGCCCGAGGCGCTGAAGCTGCTGGTCGAGAAGCCCAAGTGGGGCAAGAACGTGCGGCTGCTCGTGTGCCCGTTCCCCGGCGCGACCCGCGACGCGCGCGACGTCGAGGTCAAGAAGCTGGTCGGCGGCTTCCTGCTGCAGGACCGCGACCTGGCCGCGGCCGGCGAAGGCGAGTGCAAGGTGGTGACGAGGCGCGCTCCCAGCGCGGAAGAGTTGTCGTCGCTGCTGTTCGCCAACAAGGTCTGCAAGCACGTCAAGAGCAACGCCATCGTCGTCTCCAAGGGCACCCGCGTCCTTGGCGTCGGCGCCGGCCAGATGAGTCGCGTCGACAGCGTGCACATGGCGATCCGCAAGGCGGGCGACGCCACCAAGGGCGCGGTGGTGGCCTCCGACGCGTTCTTCCCGTTCCCGGACGGCCCCGAGCTGGCCATGCAGGCCGGTTGCACCGCGATCCTGCAGCCTGGCGGCTCGCTGCGCGACGCCGAGACGATCGCCGCCGCCGACGCGCGCGGCGCGGCCATGGTGTTCACGGGCCTGCGGCACTTCCGCCACTGAGGCGCGGCGCGGGCGCGGGTCGGGGCTCGCGCGCGACGCGCCGCGACAGCTCGCCGAGCGCGACGCCGCGTCCGTCGAGCACTCCGATGTCGCCAGCGACTCCGCCGCCGATGGTGGACGGGCGGTGGACGCGGCCAGCGTGGACGATGGCGTCAGGACCTTTGGACATGGACGGGATCGATCCGGGTTGGGCGCGCGTCGCCGCCGTCGATCGCATCACGCGACGTTCTTGCCTCGACGAAGCCAAGCCGCGAACAACGCGGCCGCGTGGCCCGGGACATGCAGGACCACCATGGCCACGATCCCGACGGGCAGAAGGGCCCCCGAACCCTCCAGCGTCGCCAGCATTCCCAGCATGTGCCCCAGCGCCATGGCTGGAGCCAAGGTCCACGCGCGCCATGGGGCGAGCCAGCCACCCAAGCCGAGCAGCAGGATGTCCACGGGCCAGACGACGGCGAAGTAGAGCGGATGGTCCCAGGCCTCGCGCGCGTCGATGGCCGCGTTCGCCACCATCCACAAGGCGAAGCCCGCGACCAGCGCGGCGATCCAAGGTGCTTCGCGGCCCAGTGGGTTGCCAGGATGCTCGTGCGTCCGTTCCATGCCCGTCCTCGAGCGCCATCATACGGCCCCGCGCGGC
>JBEBCR010000210.1:0-2797 GCA_041157565.1 Planctomycetota bacterium
CTCGAAACGGTAGCCGCGCTCGGGCAGCGGTTCGCCGCGCGTGCGCGCCACCAAGGGCCACGCCTCCGTGGCCGGGATGGCGCCGCGCTCGACCAGTTGCCCGAGGTCCACCAGCGCGGCCCGCACGTCCTTGGGATTCAGGCGCGCGATGCGCTCGTGCACGAGTCCGAGCCGCCCGGGCGTGGAGACCTTGGCCGCCTTGACGATGGACTCGAGCAGGGCGAAGTCGACCTCGAGCCACGGCACGACGCTCGCCGTGGTCTGGAGTTCCTTCTCGTTGGCGCTGACGAGTCCCGCTTCGCGCATTGCGTCGCGCCGCAGGCTGCAAGCCTCGGCCACCTCGCGCCGCAGCTGCAGCCGCAGCTCCACCGAACGCGCCCGGTCCCCCGCGGCGTCGCGCTCGACGCCGGGGGAGAGCAAGGAGACGAGCTCGATCCAGGTCGCCTGCGCTTCGCCGAGGCGACCCGCGCGCTCTTGGCGCTCGGCGCGCGACTCCAGCCAGGCCGCGCGTTCGGCCGTGCGTTCGGCCTCGACGGCGGCCTCGACGGCGGCCGTGGCGGATCCGGGGGCCTGCGCAGCCGCAAGGTGCAAGCCCACGAGGGCCAGCGCGCAGGCGAGGCGGGCGAGTCGAGGCAGCAAGCGGGCGAGCATGGAGGGCGAGTAGTCTACTACTCCCCCTCGCCCACGTCGGCTACGCCCGCGCGCCGCTCCGCGCGACCATCGGGCTGGCGGCCCGACTCGTCCTCGCCCCGCGCGTCGCCCGGCCGGGCGTCGCCATGCCTGGCCCCCTCGCCCAGGAGGTCTTCGTAGCGGATGCGGCGCGCCACCCCGCCGGTGGCGGCGCAGAAGCTCGACCAGCGCGCGGCGATGGCCGGCCTGCAATCGACCAGCAAGGCGTCGACGGCCAATTGGCGCGGGGCGTTGCGATCGAGCAGGCGATCGAAAAGCAGCCCGAGCTCGTGTCGCTCGCCGCCGGTGGGCACTCCGTCCGTCAGCACGCACACGCTGTCGATGTGCTCGTCGGCGAGCACGCTCTCGAAGGCTTCGAGGAAGTCGCCCGGCCCGGAGTCGCGCCTGCCCGCGAACCAATCCAGCGCGTGGCGCAACCGCGCCGCGTCGAGAGGCACCGAGGCGCGTTCCCAGGGAATGGGCCGCGCCGTGTAGGGCACTAGCTGCACGCGGGCGCCGCGGGGCAGCGACTCGAGCGCGGCGGCGAGCGCCCGATCGACCAGCTCCTTGCGCGTCCACTCGCCCACCTTGGCCGACCACATGGAGCCCGACAGGTCGACGAGGAAGGCCACGCGGTCGGAGACGAGCGGCAACCCGGAGAAGTGGGCGCTCGTCGCCGGGCGCAGTTCGGCGGCCGCCGCGCGCGTGGCGACGCCCCCGCTCCAGACGGCGACATCGGCGGCCCAGGCTCCGGGATCCTCGCCCCGATCGACGCCCAGCGCGTTCGCCAATTCGAGCCGCAGGCGATGGCGCAGTCGCGGTCGCGTCTCGCGCGCCAGTCGTTCGGACATGGCGCGCAGCGCGCCGCGGTGCCGCAAGGGACCGAGCACGGCGATGGCCGCGGCGCGCGTCGCCGCGTCGGGATCCTCGAGCGCCGGCACGGCGAGTTCCAAGGCGAGCACCTGCGTGCAGGCGCCCAAGCTGCTCGCGGCGGCGGCGCGGCGCGCGGGTTCGGGAGCGTGCAGCGCCGCGCGCACGGATTCCTCGGCCTCGTCCGGCGACACGCGCCAACCGAGGCGCCACGCCAAGGCTTGCAGCACCGGATCCCGTTCGCGGAAGCCGCGCCGCGCGATCGCCGCCGCCTCGTCGCGTTCGTCCGCCAGCAGGCGTCCGGCCTGCACGCGTCGCAGGAGCGCCGCCAAGGCGCAGCGCGCGACCTCGCCATCCTCGTCCCCGGCCAGGACGCCCAGCCAGGAAACGCGCACGTGCGCCGTGGCGCGACCGCAGAGTTCCGCCAAGCGCGCGCGCACTCGCGGGTCGCGCTCGGCGAGCAGCGGCGCAAGGCGAGCGAGGCGCGCCTCGTCGGCGCGCGTGGCGTGCAACAGCAGCGCCTCGTCTCCCACGACGGCGTGGGGATCGCCCAGCGCCGCGACCACGAGCTTCCATCCCTGTTCGTCGCCCCGCGCCGCCGCTTGGCGCACGGCGAAGGCGCGCGTCTCGGGCCGACCGTCGCGCGCGGCGCGTTCGATGTCCTTCCACTCGAGGGGCTGCTTGGCCGGGTCTTGCCGCTGGTCGGCGTCCCGCTTGGTATCCGCATCCCGCTTGGTGTCCGCATCCCGCATGGTGGCGGCGTCCAGCCCAGGGCGGGGCAGGGCGCCCAGCGCGGCGGCAGGCTCGGTCCCGGCCCAGGCCGCCGCCGCCAGCATGCTGGCGAGGATGGCGAGGATGAAGACCGCCGCGCGCAACCGCGCGCGACGCGCGACGGACGGCGCCGCGCCCTTGGTCGACGACGCCGCTCTCCGCTTGACCCGACGCTGCATGCTCGTGGCTCCCATGGCATCCTTATGGACGCTCGACGGCGGCCGCGCGTGGCAGGCGCTCGTCGGGAATCCGACATGCCCACCTCCACCCTGCTGCTCGTGGCCTTGGCCCTCTTCGACAACCAGGCCGGCGGACCGTTGCCGGCCGAGCAGATGGCGTCCGCCGCGACTCGCGTGCTCGACGCCACGCGCGCGGCCGACGAGGACGCGCGCCTGCGCGCCTGGGTCGCGCAAGGCACGCGCATGCGCGCCGCCGTGGCCTCGGGCGTCGCCGCCAAGGACGGTGGCGAGCCGCTGGCGCTCGAGGC
>JBEBCR010000211.1:0-2714 GCA_041157565.1 Planctomycetota bacterium
AGGACCGGCACGATCGCATCGACCGCGTCCACCACCGCGGCGCCGGACTGCGGCCGGTGCGCGTCAAGGTCGTCGGCGAGTCGAGCACCACGAGCGACCTCGTCGTGGCGCCGTGGCCCAGCGACCACCGCGGCGTGCTGGTCTCGTTCCTCGCCACCGGCGCGCCGGTCGAGTGAAGCGGCTCAGCGCCGCCGCAGCACCACCAGCACGGCGCCGCCAGTCTCGTCCTCGGCGACCTGCAGGTTCGCCGCGCGCACCTCGCATTCGACCGACCCATCGGGGCGCGCCGCCTCGAGGAAGCCGGCGAGCTCGGACAATCGGCGCTGGCCCAGCAGCAGCGCGGCCGCGCGCGTGCGGTTGGCGCGATGGCGGTCCGCGCCGGGCCGCTGCAGCTCGCCCAATTCGTCCAGCGCGCCCTCGAGGGCGCCGAGCTCCTCCACGACGGCGCGCCACTCGGCCCGCAGCTCCGCCACGCGTTCGGCGCGCCAAGCGCCCTGTCCGGCGCGCGCGTCGGCCGCCAGCCGCTCGTGGCGCGCCCGCAGTTCGGCGCGCCGCGCGCGCAACCGCTCCTGCAACGCCAGCACGTCGGCGGGCGCGGGGTTGGCGAGCTGCTCGAGGCGTCGCACGTCGTCCGCCGACAAGCGGTGCTGGACCACGACGCGCAGCGCCGGGTCCGAACGCAGGCGCGCCAGCAACGGCTCCAACCCGGCCAGCGCGCCGGGTTCCAGCGTGGCGACACCCGGCGCGAAGGCGACGAGGGCGCGCTCGCTGCGCGGTGCGCCCTTCGACTCGGCGTCGAGGTCGATGAAGGCCTTCAGCACGCGCAGCGGCGCGCTGGCCACGGCCCGTCCCACGACCGCGACGACGGCTCGTCCCGCGGCGGCGGCGATGGCTCCGCCGCCAACGCCGCGCGTGGACGCCGACAAGGCGACGGGCACGCGGATCTGGTCCTCGGAATCCTTCAGCAGGAACAGCACCGCGTCGAGCGGCATGGGCAGCGCGAAGTACGTCTCGATCGGACCGCTCTTGGGTTCCGACAACGACAGGTCGGTCAACGTCGCCGTGGTGTCGAGGTCGAACTCCTCGCCGACGAGGCGCGCGCGCAACTCGACGTCGAAGATCCCGTCGCCCACGTCCACGCCCGCCTCGCGTGCGTTGCCGCGCAAGCCCAGGAGCTCGACCGCCGACGCCCCGGCGCGCAGCGTCAGGCGCGGCTCGGGCACCAGCTGCAACCGACCGGAGAGGCTGGCCTCCTCGAGCAGCTTGCGCGGCTCGACAGTCAAGTTTTCTTGACGGCCCGCCAACTTGCCCTCGACGGCCTTGGCCACGCCGGCCAACAGTCCGTGCGAGCCGACGCGACGCGGCATGGGCACCTCCTCCGCGCCGAGGTCCATGGTGAAGCGCACGCTGCGCGGCTCGCGCAGCATGCGCGTGGTGAAGCGGCGCACCGACAAGTCGAGGCCTGAAAGCGGCACCACGGTCGGCGGGTCGACGCCGTCGTCGCGCGCCACGAAGTCCAGGCCCTCGATGGACAGCTCGTCGATGCGCAGCTCGGGGGTGGACGCGGGCTGTCGCGCGACGACCACGGGCGCGATTTCGGCGGGCGCCTGCCCGCTGGAACCCGGCGTGGACTGCGCCGCGGAGTCCGGCTTGCCGTCCGAGGCCGCGCCGAGCCGCGCCAGGTCCAGCCATGCGCCGGCCACCTGGACGCGCGATCCTTGGCGCACGACCAAGGCGCGCGGCGTGCGCACCACGAGGCGCGGGATGTGCAGGTCGCCCGTGCGCGGCGACCAGCGCCGCACGTCGACCTCGACGCCGTCGACCCCCAGCAGCACGCGCCCGTCCTCCGCCGCCGGAGCCGAACGCAGCGCCGTGGGTCGCAGGTCGAACTCGGCGGCGACGCCGTTGGTCCAATCGAAGTCGCGCTCGTCGCGGCGCGGGAACGACAGCTTGGCCTCGAAGCTCGTCGCGAACTCCGCCCGCGCGAGCGGCGCGAGGTCGACGATGCCGTCCAAGGACGGCGCGACCCGCGCCAACGCCGACGGATCGAAGCCGCTCGCCTCGAAGGACGCGGAGACGGCGGGCGCGGCCTGCATGGCGGCGAGGCGCAGGCGCGCGCGCCAATCGCCGACGATCGGCCGCAGCGTTCCGCGCGCCTCGAGGACCCACGGCGTCGCCACGCCGTCGCGCGGCGCCAGCGCGATCCACGGCGCGGACTGCACCACCTGCAGGCCGAGCTCCAGCGGTTCGCCACCTAGCGCCGCGTCGCGCCAGGCGATGCGTCGCACGCCGAGGTCCAAGGTTCGCAGCTCGACTTGCGGCAGTCCATCCAGGCTCCAACGCCAGGCGGCCGCATGCGGCGCGGACCCGGGCGCGGCGCCGGCATCGACCATGGGCGGCGGCGCGCCGCCAGCGACGACGAAGCCCAAGGCGCGCACGCCGCCCTGCGCGTCGCGCTCCAGCTCGATCTCGGCTCCGCCCAGCTCGATGGCGTCGATGGCGAGGCGCGCGCTGGACCATTCGGCGAGCGCCAGGCGCGCGCGCTCGAGGCGCGCCAACGAGCGCGGCGCGTCCACTGTCCCGCGGTCGACGACCTCCAGGTCGGTGACGCGCAGTTCCGCCGCGAGCACCGGCCGCCACGCGACCACCCCGGAAAGCCCTCCGCGCGCCGACACGGCGCGGGCCTCGCCGACGATGCCCGCCGGCAGCCACGG
>JBEBCR010000212.1:0-3209 GCA_041157565.1 Planctomycetota bacterium
GGGGCATGGCGAGCAGGGACAGGAGCGCCGCGGACAAGATCGAGATCGTCATGTTCGTTCGGTTCTTCGCTGGATGAGGATAGCCGAGGCGCGGGAGCGCGTGGCGCGCTGGCCGCCTAGCGCGCCGACTCCGCTGGCGGAGGCGGCGCGGGGGCGGCCGGTGGATTCGCGAGGCGCCGGCGCAGGCGCTCGCCGAAGGGCAGCTCCTGCACGAGGATGGTGCGGAAGGACCTGTCGCGGCGCACGCCGGCCGAAAGCCAGCTGAGCTCCACGTCGACGCGCCATTCGCGCGGCCGGTCGGGGTTGCGCTCGGCCCTCGCGCTGTAGGCGAGGCCCGGCAAGCCGGCCAGCGGACGATCCACGATCGGCTGCGGATCCAGCAGGGCGCCCTGCGGATCGAGCGGGAAGAGCGACTCCTCGAGGTCGGCGAGCACGGACTCCACCGCGGCCGCGCCCTCGTTGCGCAGTTCGGCCGTGCGCGTCAGGGCGGCTCCGAAGGTCAGCAAGCCGAGCACGGCAGTCATCCCGACGAGCAGGATCGCCATGGCGACCAGCACCTCGAGGATGGTGAAGCCCGAGCGCCCCTTCGATCGCGGCGAATGGAGCTTCACAGGTTCCAGTCCTCCCGGTGCACGCCGACGACGACTTCGCGCGCGTGGGCGCGCCCCCAGTGCACCATTGCGCCGCGCGCGTGCGTGGAAGGCTGGGTTCCGCGCACGCCGCGCTCGACCGTCGCGGTGGCGCCGTCGCGGGCCAGCACCCGCACCCACTCGCCTCCCAGCAGGAGGTGCGCGTCCTCGAAGTCGGGCAGGTGGCGCGGGTCGTCGACCACGAGTTGCCGATCCTCCGTGCGCAGGTCGGACACGAGCCGCGTGCGCCGCAGGCGATCGACGGGACGCTCGATCTCGAGTTCGACGCGCACGCGCCGCGGCAGCAGCGCGCGGCCGCGCGACTTGGGCATCCACGGCCACGCCTGGTTCCAAGGATGGACGTCGGCGTCCGGGCGGCCCCGATTCCACGCGTCCCACGAAGCGGTCGCGTCGACGGCCTCGGCGCCGACGCTCCAGCCGTCGTTGACGACCGAGGACTGACCGGCGCAGGCGATGGACAGCCACAGCACGCCGCCGCAGACCTCCTCGGCTGTGCCGGCCGGCGGCCGTGGGGACGAGCCGTGGAAGTCGGCGGCGAAGAACGACTTGCTCGCCACGTCGGAGACGAGGCGCGCGCCGCGCAGCACGCGTCCCTCGGCGCGCGCGTCGCGATCGACCAGCGAGGCCGGCACCACGGCCCATTGCACCTCGACCAGTTCCGGCCCGGCGGACTCCAGCACGGGGGCGGTCGAGGCGTCGGGCTGCTCCTCGGCGCGCTCGAACGCGAGTTGCTGGCGCAGGCGCGACACCTCGGCCGCGCCGGCGACGCGCACCATCCGCACGCGCGGCCAGGCGGCGTCCAGCACGCCGTCGGCATCGAGGTCGTGGCGCGTCCACTCGACGACCAGGTCCCCCGCCGCTCCGGGTTCGAGCCCGCGCAGGTCGTCGGCGAGCAGGTCGGCGACCACGGTCGCCTGCTCCATCGTCGAGCGCCGCGTCTCGCCCGTGCGCCACAAGGACAGCGTGCGGTCGAACAGCTGGAACACCAGCATCACGAGCAGCGCCAGCAAGCCGGTGGCGAGCAGCAGTTCGACCAGCGTGAAGCCGCGCCGCGGCCGGACCGCGCGGGAACGCGTGGAGGTCGCGCTCACCGGTCGATCCTCCGCAGGATGGTCGAGGGAGCGTAGAAGAACACCGAGTGCATGCGCAGCTTGGGCGTGCGCTTCCAACCGTGCGACAGGCCGGCGACGACGTCGAAGGCGCGCTGGTCGTAGACCGCGTGCACGCGCCACTCGATGCGGTCCGACTGGACCATGATCGGGATGGCGCCGCCGTCCTTGTCGCCGCGCTCGAGGAGGCGCAGGCGCGCGTCCTCCTCGGGATCGGCGTCCCACGGAGCTTCGGGCCGCGTCTTCTGCAGCGCGCGCAGGCGCACGCCGTCGGCTTCGCTGCTGGCGAAGAAGACGCCGGTCCACCAGGCCGCCGGATGCTCGTGCGCGAACGAGAAGTACGCCATCTCGGGCGCGTCGGCGCCGTCCGCCCAACGGTCGGGATAGCGGCACGGATGCAGAACGACCAACGCGCCCGCCTCGTGCGCGGCGGCCTGCGTGCCGTGGCGCCCGCGGAACAAGCCGGATCCCCGCTCGTCGCGCAGGCCGGGCTGCTGGGACGCGCGCGGCATCTCGAGCGTCGCCCCGGAGGCGCGCGTGTAGTGCACGAGCTCGTCGTCGATGCGCACCAAGCCCTCGGGCGGGAAGTCGTCGACGGCGAGCAGCGGCAGCGTCGAGTCGCCCGCGCCGATGCCGGCCGCCAGCGTGGACACGACGAAGTGCTCCAGCACGGCGATGGGCTCCGTCGGCTGGTGCGGACCAGGATCCGTGCCCAGCATGCCGCGCCCGTTGGTCGCGACGGTGATCGTGCCCGTCGACGCGTCGAGCTGCGAATAGCCGATGATCTCGTCGCCGATCCGCAGCAGGCCGCCATCGACGGGGAGGTCGGACAGGAACTCGTGCGTGCCGCCGAACACGCCCAGGGCGAGGCGCGCGGCGGTGGGCGCGACGAGGATCGTGTCGTCGTCGGCCGAGATCGCCTGCGCGAGGATGAGCGTCGCGCCGGCCGCCGCTTCCGGATCGACATTGGGCGTGGCGCGACCGAACTGGTGGTCGCCGTGGATGATCTCGTCGACGGTCGCGGAGGGCACCGTGCCCGGCAGGCCGTTCGCGCCGCCGCCGACGGCGTAGCCCGACACGAGTCGCGGACGCTCGCCGGAGGGGAAGCAGGCGATGCGCGTCAACAGCCGCGACTCGCCGTTGGCCGGGGCCGCCTGTTGCTGGCCCCCGCCCTGGCCTTGGCTGCTGGAGAGGCCGAGGAAGGGCTCGGGCGAGCGATCCTCGAACGCGAGCCAGCAGCGATTCAGGAAGCGCTCCTCCTCGGGCACCGGTCCTCCCGCCTGGTTCGCCACGCCTTGAGGACGCAGGACGCCCTCCACCTGCTCCCACGCGGTCGTGCCCACCAAGGGCGAGGGAATGTGCGCCCGATGAACGAGCAGCGGCCAACCCGGATGGTCCGGGGTCGGTCCCGAGAGGAACACGGCGTCGCGCCGTCCGGGCCGGCCTCCAT
>JBEBCR010000213.1:0-3480 GCA_041157565.1 Planctomycetota bacterium
GTGGACGGGATCGCGGGCACGCTGGCGATCGCGCGCTCGGCGCCTCCCGGCGTGGCGCCGCTGACGCGCACCCTCGAGGAGCTCGCGCGCCGCGCCGCGCCCCAGGAGGCCGCCCGATGAACCCCGTGCTCGTGATGATCCTGAAGACGATCCTCATCTACGGGGGCGTCATCACGCTGGCGGCCGGCCTGACGCTCGCCGAGCGCAAGGTCGCGGCCTGGATCCAGTGGCGCATCGGCCCGAACCGCGTGGGCCCCTGGGGCGTGCTCCAGCCGCTGGCCGACGGCGTGAAGTTCATCTTCAAGGAGGAGCTGATGCCGAACGGCGCCAACAAGGTGCTGTTCCGGTTCGCACCCGTGATCGCCGCGCTGCCGGCGATGATGACGGTCGCCGTCATCCCGTTCTCCTCCGACGTGATCATCGCGGGCGTGAACTACGGCCCGCTGTCGATCACCGACCTCGACATCGGCGTGCTCTACATCCTCGCGCTGGGCGGGTTGTCGGTGTACGGCCTCATCATCGGCGGCTGGGCCAGCAACTCGAAGTACTCGCTGCTCGGCGGCCTGCGCGCCTCGGCCCAGATGATCAGCTACGAGCTGACGCTGATCCTGACCATCCTGGCGGTGGTCGCGATGGCCGGCAGCCTCGACCTGCGAGCCATCGTCGCGGCGCAATCCGACGTGCGCGACTGGAACCTGTGGTACCAGCCGCTGGCGTTCATCATGTTCGTGGTGGCGACCTTCGCCGAGACCAACCGCCACCCGTTCGACTTCGCCGAGTGCGAGCCCGAGCTGGTGGCGGGGTTCCACACCGAGTACAGCTCGATGAAGTTCGCCCTGTTCTTCATCGGCGAGTACTCGGCCATGACGGTGATGGCCTGCCTGACGACCGTGCTGTTCCTCGGGGGCCACTCGGTGCCGTTCCTGCCGGACGCCCACTGGCTGCTCGGCCTCGCGGCGTTCCTCGCCAAGGCGGGGTTCTTCCTGTTCCTGTTCATCTGGGTGCGCTGGACGCTGCCGCGCTTCCGCTTCGACCAGCTGATGGCGATCGGATGGAAGGTGTTCCTGCCCCTGTCCCTGGTCAACCTGCTGGCGACCGGCGTCGTGCTGGCCCTGAAGTGACTCGGAGTTCCACGCCATGGTCATCGTCAAGCGCAAGGAACTGACACTCGCCGAGAAGCTGTACCTCCCCGAGGTGCTGCGCGGCCTGTCGGTCACGTTCCGCAAGATGTTCGAGAAGCCGATCACGCGGCAGTACCCCGAGGAGCCCCTCGAGAAGACCGAGGTGACCCGCGGGCAGCCGCGACTGGTCGTCAACGACGACGACTCGATCGCCTGCGTGTCGTGCGGCCTGTGCGAAGCCGCCTGCCCCGCCTACGCGATCACGATCGACGGCGGCGAGACCGACCGCGCGATCGAGCGCGAGCCCAAGCGGTTCGACATCGACATGCTGCGCTGCATCCTGTGCGGGTTCTGCGAGGAGGCCTGCCCCAAGGACGCCATCTTCATGAGCGACGAGCTGGAGCTCGCCGACTACTCGCGCGAGGCGCTCGTCTACAACATCGAGAAGCTCAAGCGTCCCAAGGCCGCGCTGCAGGGCCGCATCGACTACGTCAAGAAGATCAACACGCGATGGCAAACGCACTCTTCTACCTGATGTCCGTCGGCGCGGTCGCCGCGGCCCTCGGCACGGTGCTGGCGAAGAACCCGATCCAGTGCGTGCTGTCGCTGCTGGCGAGCTTCTTCTGCCTGGCGACGATCTACCTGCTGGCGGGGTTCCAGTTCCTCGCCGCGGCGCAGATCCTCGTCTACGCCGGCGCCATCATGGTGCTGTTCCTGTTCGTCATCATGCTCCTCAACCTGGGCAACCCGGGCACGGACGACTCGACGGACACGGCCATGTTCCGCAAGAAGGGCGCGTTCGTCGGCGTGCTCGTCGCCGCCGCCACGATGGCCGCGGGCGCGATGGCGGTCACCGCCGGTTCGCTGCCCGAGGCCGCGCAGGCCATGCCCGAGGACGGCATCGACCAGATCCCGGCGCTGGCCGGCGAGATGTTCGGCCGCTACCTGCTGCCGTTCGAGGCGATCTCCATCCTGCTGCTCGCCACCGCCGTGGCGGTGGTCGTGCTGGCCAAGCGCGACCGCAAGGACGCGCCGCGCAAGGGAGCCTGAGCCGCCATGACGGTCCCCAACGAACACCTCTTCGTCCTGTCCGCGATCCTGTTCGCCATCGGCACGGCCGGGTTCTTCCTGCGCCGCAACGTGATCGTGGTCCTGATGAGCGTGGAGCTGATGCTCAACGCCGCCAACCTCGCGTTCCTCGCCGCCAGCCGCATGCACACGCTGCAGGCCGGCGCCTCCCAGCCGAGCCTGGAGGGGCCGATGTTCGCCATCTTCGTGATCGTCGTCGCCGCCGTCGAAGCGGCCGTCGGCCTCGCGCTCGTCATCGCCCTCTACAGAAACCAGCAGACCGTCGACCTCGAGCAGGTCTCGGCGCTCAAGAACTGAGGACCGACGCCGACCATGTTGGACCCGCAAAGCCCCGCCGTCCCCCAGCCGGACGCGGCCCACGACTGGCTCTGGCTGATCCCCGCGTTGCCGCTAGTCGCCTCCGCCCTGTGCGGCGCGCTGCACTACGTCGAGGCCAGGAAGCGCCTGCCCAAGCCCGCCGCCGGCGGGCACGGGCACCACGGCGCGCACGGCCACGACGCGCACGCGCACGGCTCCCACGGCCACGACGCGCACCACGACGACGCCCACGGCGGCCATGGCCACGAGAAGGCCCCCGCCGGCGTCGCCGCGCTCGCGCCGCTTCTCGCCGTGGCGTCGATGGTCGCCGCGTTCGCCCTGTCGCTGAAGGGGTTCTTCCTGCTGCGCGCCGAAGGCGCGCCGGAGGCGATCCGCGCCTCGAACTGGTCCTGGATCGACACGGGCACGTTCCCGATCGACCTGACCATGCACCTCGACCGCCTGTCGTCGGTGATGACGCTGGTGGTGACCGGCATCGGCTCGCTGATCTTCATCTACGCCTCCGGCTACATGAAGGGCGACAAGGGCTACGGCAAGTTCTTCGCCTACCTGTCCCTGTTCGCGTTCTCGATGCTGATGCTGGTGCTCAGCTCGAGCCTCGTGGGCCTGTTCGTCGGCTGGGAAGGCGTGGGCCTGTGCTCGTACCTCCTGATCGGGTTCTGGTACGAGAAGGGCTGGCCGGCCGAGGCCGGGCAGAAGGCCTTCGTCATGAACCGCGTCGGCGACGCGTGCTTCCTGATCGGCTCGTTCCTCCTGGCGAAGACGTTCTTCACGCTGGACATGGCCGCGATCGCGGCCGACACCGCCGGCAAGATGGGCGAGTTCGGACCCAAGCTGTTCCTCGCCGGGTTCTTCCTGTTCCTCGGCGCCTGCGGCAAGTCCGCCCAGCTGCCGCTGTTCACCTGGCTGCCCGACGCCATGGCCGGCCCGACGCCGGTCTCCGCGCTGATCC
>JBEBCR010000214.1:0-2816 GCA_041157565.1 Planctomycetota bacterium
AGGCCGAGAAGCTGCGCAGGCACCTGTGGATCTGGGTCGCGTGGCGCAACTACGCGCGCCAGGCGAGCAACGCGGAGCGCTGGCACTCGCCGGCGAGCCTGATGGGCGTCGAGCGACGCAGACTCGCGCTCGCCGAACTGATCCAGAGGAAGGTGTTCCGGCCGCGCGCAGCGCGGCCGGTCTGGGCCGTCGCGTCGTAGACGCGACGGGGATGCTCGTCGAAGGGTGGCGAAGGGGACATCCTCGACGCGGGGACGCACAACGAAAGGGACCAGCATCGAGATCACCAGCGCAAGGTCGCCGCCACCACCGATCCGCTCGGCATCTCCCCCTTCGGCAACGAATGCACCTCCCCACCCCTCATCAACACCGCCTCCGCCAAGTCATCCAGCACATCCTCCTCGTGCCCCACACGCGCATCCTCGTGCAGCTCGACACCGCCCGTCGCGTGGTCGAGCACGCCCCAAAGGGTGCTGCCCTCCTGGATGAGCAGGTCGCGCACGCGGCCGGTGACGGCGCAGCGGGCGATGCTGCCGATGTCGTCGATGGCGCGGCCGCGGGGCCAGAGGCCGCCCCAGCGGTCCTTCACTTGCGCGCCCTTCTCGGCCATGAGTTGGCGCGCGATCGGCCATGCGCGCGCGTGCAGTTCGGTGAGGGTCTCGTGCGCCACGTTGCCGATCGAGGCGCTGGCGCCGTCGAACGGCGACAGTGCGCGCAGCTGGTGGACCAGGCGCTCGGCGCCTGCCAAGAGGATCGGCGCGTGCTCGTCGCGCAAGGCCTCGCGCAGGGCGTGGTCGACGGCGCGGACGAAGCGCGCCTCGTCCTCCATGCGCCCGCGATCGTCCGGGCCGGCGTGGTGGACCGTGTTGCCGCGTCCGCCGCTGTGCATGCCGTGCAGGCGCTCGCGCTCGCGCTCGGGGACCACCTGCGACCAGCTCTTCGGCAAGCTCGCGAGCGGCACGTTCGACAGGCCCGTGGCGCTGCCCTTCAACAAGGACACGCGCTCGTTCGTCAGCACGACCAGCCAGAAGCGCTGGTTGGAGTGCACGAAATCGAGCAGCGGGCGGATGTGGAAGGTCGAAGCCACCACGGTGCGTTCAGGGAACTTGACAGGCAGGTTCCAATGCGCGACGAGCCTGGCCGAGCGGAACACGCAAAGTCCTTCGCTGGCGTGCTGCCACAACTCCGTCGTGTTCAGCTGCTCCAGCGGCGCGAGCAGCTGGTCGACCATGGCGCGCGAGTCCTTGGCCAGCAGCTCCGCGCGCACCTTGCGCAGCTCGCCGGCGTACGCGGCGCGATCATCCGCGGAGCCTCCCGGTCGCGTCGGCAGGTAGATGGACACGCAGGTCCCGGCTTCATGGCCGATCAGGGTGCGGATGGAATCGAGGGTGGGGGCGAGTGTGTGCTGCATGGCGGATTCGCGGGGAGCAACGCGTCGATCCGCTCCGTGCGGACGGGAACGCGCCCCTCGCGCCGCCACTATCCGTCCCCGGGCGGAGCGGCCCCATTCGCCCATGGGCGAACCACGGCGGTCGCGCAGTGCCACTGGCATCGAGCATGGCGCCCGGCGCCGGGCCCCGGTGGGCTACCCGCACCCGCCCTCTTTCCCGCGCCGCCCGCGCACGCCATCGTAGTGCGCCCATGGTCCCTCCCACGGACGCACGCCCCCCCTCGCGGTTCGAACGCAACCTCCCTTGGATGTGGGCGGGCAGCGTCGCGATCCTCTTCGCGTTCCTGGGCGCGTTCCCGATCCTGTCGTCGAGCGACCATGCCGGCGCCATCTGGGCCCAGGCCTTCACGCTCGCCACGCTGCCAGGCAAGTACGTGATCTTCTCCGGCCTCGTCCCCGGCGCGCCCCTCGCGCCTTGGGGCCTCGCCGTCCTCGCGGTGCTCGTCGACTTCGTCATCGCCACCAGCCTGGCCATGTTCCTCGGCCTGCTCGCGCGCTGGCCCTTCGCCGCGCGCCGCCTCAAGTCGGTCCACGACCGCACCGAAGCCGTGCTGGCGGACTACCCGCGCCTGCGCCGCATGGCCTTCTTCGGCACCGTGCTGTTCGTCTACCTCCCGCTGCCAGCCTCCGGGTCGATCGGCGGCACCTTCCTCGGCCAGCTCGTTGGGCTCTCGCGCGGTTCCACCGTAGCCGCCGTCACCTTGGGCGGCGCGCTCGTCAGCGCCACCTTCGCGTGGCTGGCGACGACGATCGGCGCGCAGGCGGAGGCGATGGCGCAGAACCCATGGGTGGTGGCGGGGGCGGTGCTTGGGTTCGCGGTGTTCGTGTGGGTGGGGTGGAGGAAGTTGAAGGGGGCGTTGAGGGACTGATTGGTTCCGATGCTGGTCCCGGTCATTGTGCGCGACCGGGACGAGTCGGTCGGCGAGCCTGCCACGAGCGCGCGTGGCCGTGCGTCCCTTCCCTCTTGGCGCCCGGGTGCGGCCGAGAGCGGCTCTTCGCTTGCGACGCGGAGACTTGAGGCCACGCCGACCTCCCCGGCCCTTCGGCGCCGCGCCTAGGCCCATCAGGGGGCTCGGAGCCGAACTCGGCTCCCCCCAGCAGGCGGCCAGCAAGAGCAACTGCGAAGGCGCACCGGCGCGCCAGCGCGCGCCCGCAGGTCAGGCGGCCCCGAGAGCCTGGTGGATCATCCAACGCGCCCGCCGCGACCATCGTCGAAGGTCAGCGTGAAAGTTGCGCGACGCTGCCCGCGAAGAAGGCCCGCTGCCTGCGCAAGAGCGCCATGGTTGCAGGCCGTCCAGCCGCAAGACCCGCGCAAGAACCCCGCCAGGCGCGCCTGCATCCAGTCGCCGGCCCTCGGCTTGGGTGC
>JBEBCR010000215.1:0-15090 GCA_041157565.1 Planctomycetota bacterium
GCCACGCTGGGCTCGGCGCTGCTCGTGCGGCGCATGGCGCGCCGGCTCTTCGGAGACTCCGCCGCCGACTGGGTGGTGCCGCTCTACCTCGGCAGCGGGATGCTGCTCGAGATCGGCGGACGCCTGCAGCTCGACCCGCTGATGTCCGTGCTCGTGCTGCTCGCCATCGACGGGTTCTGCGACCACGCCCGTCCCGCCGCCCGGCGCGCCGCGACGAGCGGCGTGGCGCTGGGCCTCGCCGCGCTGGCCAAGGGGCCCGTTGCTTGGCTGCATGGCGGACTGGCCCTCGTCGCCCTGCGACTCTCCCGGCCCGCCGGCCGCCGCTCCGGCTTGGGCGCTGGCGCATGGTCGGCGATCGGCGTCCTGGCCCTCCTGCCTGTGGCCGCCTGGGCCGTGGCGGCGAGCTTGGCCGAGCCGCTGCTCGCGGAGCACCTGTTCTTCGGCCAGCACATCGGCCGCATCAGCACCGAGGCTCCGCACCAAGGGCCGCCGTGGGAGCACCTGCTCGAGATGCCGCTCCTGCTGCTGCCGACGACGCCCTTCGTAGCCATGGCGCTGGCGCGCGCCTGGCGCACGCGGCGCGACGATGCGGAGGCGGCGCGCAACCTGCGCTTCGTCGCCTGGTGGCTGGCGTTGACGCTCGTCGTGTTCAGCGCCATCCCGGTCAAGCGCGCGTTGTACCTGCTGCCCGCCTATCCGGCGGCGGCGCTGCTGGCGGCCGACGAACTCGCGTGGCGCTCGGCGCAGGGTGCGTGGAGGCGCTGGATGGTGCGCGCGCCGGCGGCGCTGCTTTGCGTCGCCGCGCTGGTCCTCGCGTTGGCCGGCGCAGCCGCGCTCGCGCCCGCGCTCGTCGCGGCCCAGCCGAGGCTCGCCGAGTTGCGCCCGCACGCCGTCGGACTGCTGGCCGTGGCGGCCGCGCTGGGGGTCTTCGGCAGGTTGGCGTGGCGGAGTGGCGCCGAGGCGCGCGGCGTCGACCATCTCGTGCACGCCATGGGGACGGGCCTGCTGGCGGCGGCGCTGTTCGTCGCTCCGGCGCTCGACGAGGTCAAGAGCGCGCGGCTCTTGGCGCTCGACGTGGCGGCCTTGCCGCAGAAGCCCGGCTGGATCCCGACGCGTGGCGTGCAGCCCGAGGGCTGCCGCTTCTACGGTGGCGTGCCGACGACCCGCTCCGGCGACCTGGCGGCCGCCCTCGACGAGCACGGAGCACGCTTCCTCGCGCTCGTCGAGGAACGCGAGCACGCCAAGCTGGAGCCGGCGTTGAAGGAGCGCGTCGTGGTGCTGCTGCGGCGACGAGTGGGCTCGCGCGACGTCGTGGTGCTCGGCGCGCGCCCCTGAACTCCGGGCGCGTCGTCCAACCTACTTGACGTCCGCGCGCGGCTCCTTGCCGAGGCGCGCCAGGAGCCACAGGCCCCCGATCGAGGCCGAGGGCACGCCCACGAGCGGGCCGGCGATGGGAACGCAGAAGACGAGGCCCGTGGCCAGCCCCAGGCACGACAGCGGCAAGGCGTGGCGCACGAGGAAGCGCCAGCGTTCAGCCAGCGTCCAGCCGCGGCGCGAGAAGGGGATGTCGAGCAGGGTCAGCGCGGTGGCGAAGCCAACCACCACCGCGTGCAGGAACGGCCCGACGAGCGGCACGAGGTGCAGCCACAGGAAGGCCACGACCACGACGAGCGCGAGGAGCGAGCTCTTGACGCTCGTCGCCAGCGTGCGCAGCTGCGTCGCGCCCTCGGCGGAGAGGCGCCGCCACGCCGCGCGCTGCCACAGCGCCGCGCCGATCGCCGCCGCGGGCGGCAGCGCGCCAAAGGCGCCCGCGCCGCGCGCGACGAGCCACGCGCAAGCCGCCGCGGCGACGCCGAACAGGACGAGGAGCGCCGCCACGCGCCACGGCGCCACCGTGCTTGGCGCCTCGAGCAGCGCGCGCGGATCGGCGCCGAACCAGCGCGCCTCCACGCGCGAGTGCGCCACGTCGAGGAACGGGCTGCTGATGGCCTCGTACACGACGCTGAAGGTGAAGCTCGCCACGACGAGCAGCACGAGAAGCGCCACGAGGAACCCCGACCACTGCACCGCGCCCAGCACGACGCCCGGTCCGATCCAGCGCAGGAGTTCCTGCCACCACGCGTCGCCGGCCAGCAGTTCCTCGCCGCGCGCCCCGAGCGCGTCGAGTGCGCGCCACGTGGCGGCGACGGCCCACCACGCCGCCACCGCGTAGGCCGCGAGCACCAGGGCGAGCGGCGGCGCCAGCCAGCGCTTGGCCCCGGGGGTCTCGAGCAGCACGAGCGCGCCGGCGGCGGGCGCGCGCAGGCCGTCCCAAGCCGCGCGCAGGCCGCGGACCGGCGCATCCGCAAGTCGCGCGTGGCGCGCCGTGCCGCCGCAGGCCGGGCAAGGCCGCGGAGCGGTTCGGTATCCGCACAGGTCGCAGATCCGGGGCTGGTTCATCGGGTGACGGAGGCCCTCCGTAGGGCGTATACTGCACGGTGCCTCGGACGGCGCCAAACTCCCGCCCGAAGCCCCGGTCGCGACGGCCGGCGCAACGCCAGCGAAAGACCCCCTCGATGCAACCCTTCCGCCAGCTCGACTACTACAACCTCGACGAACAGTACTCGCAGGACGAACTGATGGTCCGCGACGCCGTGCGCGGCTGGGTCACGGAGCGCTACCTGCCGATCGTCGCCGAGCACTTCGAGAACGGCACGTTCCCGCTGGAGCTCGTGCCCGAGCTCGCGGAGCTGGGCGTGTTCGGCCCGACGATCCCGACCGAGTACGGCGGCGCCGGCCTCAACAACGTGGCCGCCGGCTTGATCTACCAGGAGATGGAGCGCGGCGACTCCGGCCTGCGCTCGTTCGTCTCGGTGCAGGGCGGCCTCGTCATGTACCCGATCCACTCGATGGGTTCCGAGGAGCAGAAGCGCCGCTGGCTGCCGCTGCTGGCCGCGGGCAAGGCGATCGGCTGCTTCGGCCTGACCGAGCCCGACTTCGGCAGCAACCCGGGCGGCATGCTCACCACGGCCAGGAAGGACGGCGACGGCTACGTCCTCAACGGCCGCAAGATGTGGATCACCAACGGCACGCTCGCCGACGTGGCGGTCGTGTGGGCCAAGCTCGACGGCCGCATCAAGGGCTTCCTCGTCGAGAAGGGCACGCCGGGCTTCACCGCGCCCGAGCAGAAGCACAAGTGGTCGCTGCGCGCCTCGGTGACGAGCGAGCTGGTGCTGCAGGACGTGCGCATCCCGGCCGCCAACCTCCTGCCCGGCTCGGACGGCCTCAAGTCGCCGCTCTCGTGCCTCACGCAGGCCCGCTACGGCATCGCCTGGGGCGCGCTGGGCGCCGCCTACGCCTGCTTCGACGAAGGCCTCTCCTACGCCAAGCAGAGGATCGTCTTCGACAAGCCCCTGGCCGGCTTCCAACTGCCGCAGAAGAAGCTCGCCGACATGGCTACGCAGATCACGCTGGGCGCGCTCATGGCGCTCAACGCCGGTCGCATGAAGGACAAGGGCAAGCTGACGCCCGCGCACGTCTCGATGGCCAAGCGCAACAACTGCATGCTGGCCCTGGAGACCGCGCGCGTCGTGCGCGACATGATGGGCGGCAACGGCATCAGCCTCGAGTACCAGGTCGGCCGCCACCTGACGAACCTCGAGAGCGTCGTGACCTACGAAGGCACGCACGACATCCACACGCTCGCCATCGGCCACGAGCTGACCGGCATGCCGGCGTACCGCTGACGCGCCGGGCTTGGCCCGCCTCCCGCGCGCGCCTCCACGCGGGGCGCGCGCCTCGTTTCGGACCCCACATGCGCTGCGCCTGGCATCCCGGCTACTCGTTCGACCTGCCCGAGGGCCATCCGTTCCCGATGCGCAAGTACGCCTTCCTGCGCGAGATCCTCGCGCAGGAGGGGCTCGTCGGGGACGACCATTGGATGGAGCCCTCGGAGGTCCCGCTCGAGCTCCTGGAGCAGGCGCACGATCCCGCCTACGTGCGCTCGATCGTCGAAGGCGCGCTCGACGAGTCCACGAGGAAGCGCCTGGGCTTCCCCTGGTCGGAGGCCTTGGTGCGGCGCGCGCGGCTCGGCGCGGGCGGGACGCTGCTCGCCTGCGACGCCGCGCTGCGCCATGGACTGGCGGCGAACCTCGCCGGGGGCACGCACCACGCCTTCGCCGGGCGCGGCGAGGGGTATTGCGTGTTCAACGACGTGGCCGTCGCGCTGGTCGAGCTCCTGCGCCGAGGCCGCGTTCGATCGGCCATGGTGGTGGACCTCGACGTGCACCAGGGCAACGGCACCGCCTCGATCTTCGCGAACGAGCCGCGCGTGCGCACGTTCTCCATGCACGGCAGGAAGAACTTCCCGCTGGTCAAGGAACGCTCGACGCGCGACGTGGAGCTGGAGGACGGCACGGGCGACGAGGAGTACCTCGAGATCCTCGCGCGCGAGCTGCCGGCCTTCCTCGACGCGCCGCGCGCGCCCGGGGCCGCGCGCGCCGACCTCGTCGTGTACCTGGCGGGCGTGGACACGACCGCCGACGACCGCTTCGGGCGCATGGCGATGAGCGCGCAGGGCGTCTACCTGCGCGAGCGCTACGTCCTCGAAGAGCTCCGCGCGCGCCAACTCGCCACGGTGGTCACGCTGGGCGGCGGCTACCTGCGCGCCGGAGCGCGAGCCACGGCCGACCTGCACGCGGCCGCCCATCGCGCCGCGCGCGACCTCGGCCTTCCCTGAGCGGCGCCGCGCGGGCGCTCGTCACGGCAGGAAGTAGGCGCACTTGGCGCGCAGCGCCGGCGGCAGGCGCTCGTCGAGGATGGCGCGCGCCGCGCGCGGGCTCCAGCGCGGCGAAAGGTGCGACAGCACGAGCGTCCCGACCTCGTCGAACAGCTCCGGCCTGCCGCGGATCTCGTCGAGGTGCACGTGCCCGCGCGCGCGCGCCTCGGCGACCCCGATCGAGTCGTCGAGGAAGGTGCACTCGAGCATCAGGACCTGCGCGCGCCGCGGCAGCTCCTCGCGCTCGAGCACGTCGATGGTCGTGTCGCCGCAGTGCGCGAAGATCGGCACCTCCACCTCGTCGTGGATCGGTTCGCCCGCCTCCTTGAGGCGCACGATGGCGTCGCGCCCCGCGCCGGCGAGGTCCGACCTGAGCTTGCGGCGCGTCTCCAGCACGCACCAGCCCAGCGTGGGCACGACGTGCGTGCTGCGGAAGCAGCGCGCCTTGCGCCCGGCGTGCAGCGCGACCTCGTCGCCGGGGGAGACGAGCACCAGCTCGTGCTCCATGGCCGAGCGGTCCAGTTCGCGCCAGGCCTGCATGACGCGCCCGAAGGCCTCGGCGTGGCAGCGCTCCATGACGTAGCGCGGCGGCGGCAGGCCGCGCAGCGAGCGGGTCGCGCAGTGCCACGGCGCGCCGCCCATGTGGTCCATGTGGGCGTGCGTGAACAGGACGTCGGCGCGCGCCACCGCCACGTCGGGCACGCGCCCGAGGTCGATGGCCACGCGCAGTTCGGGCAGGTCGACGCAGGTCTCCAAGCCCCCGACGGAGAGGCCGCCCACCACGAGGCCGTTTTGGAGCTGCATGGCGGCGAGGATCGCCCGAGCAGTCGCCGCGCGCAAGCGCTCGGCGTCCGTTCCGCTATGATCGCGCGCGCTTGGGCGCGCTCGACACCATGCTGCAGGACGCCTGGCGCCGCCGCGCCGGACTGGTCGCGCGCTTGTCGGCGGCCGGCGACGATTGCTGGCGCGTCTTCCACGGCGCGGCCGAGGGCCGGCCGGGATTGTCGCTCGACAGGCACGGTCCGCTCCTCCTCGCGCAGACCTTCCGCGAGCCTCTGTCCTCCGCCGACCTGGCGGCGCTCGAGGATCACGCGCGCCAACTGGGCCTCGCGCTCGCCTGGAACCATCGCGGCCCCGCGCCGCACCCGGGTCGTCCGCCCGACCCCGGCCTCGAGGGCGAGCTGATCTGTCAAGAAAACCAGACAAAGCTCGCCTTCCGCGCGCGCCACCGCGGTCGCGACCCGTGGTTCTTCCTCGACTTGCGCGCGGCCCGCGCGCGCATCGCCCGCGAGGCGCGCGGCCGCGGCTTCCTCAACCTCTACTGCTACGCGGCCGCGGCCACCGCGGTCGCCGCCCGCCACGGCGCGCGCGAGTGCCTGTCCGTCGACTTCGCCGCCTCGGCGCTGGAGGCGGGCGCGCGGCACCTCGCGCTCAACGGGCTCGAGGCCGAAGTCGGCGGGTTCCTGCACGAGGATTGCATTCCCGCCTCGCGCCAACTGGCGGGACTCGCCGTCAAGGGCCGCGCCGCGGCTCGGGCCCACGCGCGCCTCGCCGCGCGCCGCTTCGACCTCGTGCTGCTCGACCCGCCGGCGAAGAGCGTCGGTCCGTTCGGCGCCGTCGACGTCGAGCGCGACCATCCCGCCCTCCTCAAGCCGGCGCTGTTGTGCCTGGAGCCCGGCGGCCTGCTCCTGGCGACCAACCATGTCGCCTCCGTGTCGCGCGCGGCCTTCGCCGCCAGCGTGGCCCGCACGGCCGAGAAGTGCGGCGTCGAGCTGGCCGCGCTCGAGGTCGAGGGCCCCGAGGAGGACTTCCCCGCCAGCCCGGGAGAGGCCGAGCCGGCCTTCAAGCTGGCCTTGGCGCGCCGCGCCGGAGCGCCCTCGGCGCGCTAGGCTTCCAGCATGGATCCGGACGTCGCGCGCCAAGCCTCGGCGGGTGGTCGCTCCCGCGCGGCGGACCTCGCGCTGTGCGCGGCGCTGGTCGCCGCTTGGTGCGCCGTGCTGGGCGACCTTTGCCTGCGCCCACCCGCCGCGCGCGACTGGGCCTCCGAGAAGCGCGCGCCCCCCGTGGCGCCGAGCGCGCCGACGAGCATGGCGGGATGGAACGCCCTGCCGCGGCGCCTGGAGGAGTGGTGGTCGCTGGCGCTTGGCGGGCGCGAACTCCTGCTCGGCGCGCGGACGCGCTTGATGCTGGGCTTGGGCGCGCCGCCGGCGCGCGACCTCGACGGCGACGAGGCGGGGTGGCTGTGGTACGACCCGCGCTGGGCCTTGTCCGCCCGCCGCGGCACCGCGCCCTTCGACCAGGCCGACATCGCGCGCTTCGCCGGCGCGTTGCGCGCCTCGCGCGAGTTGTGCGAGGCGCGCGGCGTGCGCTACGGCTTCGTCGTCTGTCCCGACAAGGAGACCGTGCACGCGGACCGGCGGCCGGCTTCGCGCGGGGCGGTCTTGCCTTCGCGACGCGAGCAGTTCGCCTCGCTCGTGGCGCCCTTGGCGCGCATCGACGCGCTCGACCTGGCTCCGGCGCTCGTCGACGAGGCGGAACGCGACCAGCCTGGCGATCCGACCTACTTCGCGCTGGGCACGCACTGGACGCCGCGCGGCTCGTGGCGCGCCGGAGTCGAATGCGCGGGCTGGCTCGCCGCCCTGGAAGGCGCGCCCGCGCCGCGCCTCGCTTCCCGCGAACAGCTGTGGCGGCCGCCGCTGGCGGGCCAGCACCACGACAGCTGGGCCGGCGCCCTGCACGCCGTGGGGGCGCTCGTGGAGGAGGTGCCCGACGCCGCGCCGCCGGGCGGGTTCTCGTGGAGGCTCGCCTCGTCCGAGCCGGGCCAGCAGCGCTTCGTGCGCGGCGATGGTTCCGGGCGGCGCATCCTGCTGTGCGCCGACTCGTTCGGTCCCTACCTCGCCACGTGGCTCGCCGAGCACGCCGGCGAAGTCGTCGTGGCCGCGTCCTCGTCGCTGTCGGAGGAGCTCTTGGCCGCGACGCGCCCCGACTGGTGCCTGCACGTCGTCGTCGAGCGCCAACTCGCCCTGGGGCCTCCGGGCGTGCGCTCGCCCGTGCGCCGGCTCGACGAGGCCGAACTGGCGCGGCTCGCCGTGGCGGGGCGCGCCGTGCTCGATCCTTCCGCGGCGCGCGCGCGCGGAGCGACGCGGCTCGTGGTGGAGTCCGGCGGGCTGCGCGCGCGCCACGGCGACTCGCCGCTCGACGGCGTCGTGCTCGCGCTGCCGCCCCGTTCGGCGGCGAGCGTGCTGGCGCTGGAACTCGAGCTGGCCCGTCCGGGCGCCGTGCGCGTGGCCTGGCGCGGCGCGACCGACGCCGACTTCCTGCGCCTGCGCTCGCACCAGCTCGAGCTGCCCGCGGGACGTTCGCTGGTGGCGCTCCTCCTGCCCGAGCACGAGCTGCAGGGCTCGGTGCTGCTCTCGGGCGCGGGCCTCGACTACCTCGTGCGCAAGGCCGAGTGGCGCGCGGCGCCTTGAGCGGCGCAGCCCGGGCTCACTCGCCCAGCTTCGCCATGTAGTGGCGCGACAGGTCCTCGACCAGCTTGTCGATGTACGCCTGCTCGTCGGGCTCGAGGTTGCCGGCGGTCTTCTCCTTGAGCATGCGCAGGTCGTCGAGCAGCATGCGCGCGTTGTCGAGGTTGGCGCTCGCCTGCCGCGTGAGCGGGTTCTCCACGAGCCCCAGCGAGATCAGCAGCTGGTACGACAGGCGCGTGACGAACAGGCGGAAGTCGCCTCCGGGCAGGGGCTGCTCCGAAGCCTTGCGGGCCGGATCCTGCGTCACGACAGCTCCATCGCGCGCTTGACGGCCGAGCCGCTCGCCTTGGACCTCGCCAGCGCCGCGGCCACGAAGCCCCTGAAGATCGGCTGGGGCTTGAGCGGCGCGCTCTTGAACTCGGGATGGAACTGCACGCCGATGAAGAACGGGTGGTCCTCCAGCTCGACGATCTCGACCAGGTCGCGCTCGGGGTTCACGCCCGACAGGCGCATCTTCGAGGCGGCGAAGGCGGCGCGGTAGTCGTTGTTGAACTCGTAGCGGTGGCGGTGGCGCTCGCTGACCAGCGCCTTCTCGTACAGTCGATGCGCCAGCGTGCCCGGCTCGACGCGGCAGGCGTACGCGCCGAGGCGCATCGTGCCGCCCTTGTCGACGCCTTTCTGGCCCTCCATCAGCGAGATGACGGGGTGCGGCGTGTGGGGCGAATGCTCGAGCGTGTGCGCACCCTCGAGTCCCAGCACGTCGCGCGCGTACTCGATGACGGCGCACTGCATGCCGAGGCAGATGCCGAAGAACGGGATGCCGTTCTCGCGCGCGTGGCGGATGGCGGCGATCTTGCCCTCGATGCCGCGCTCGCCGAAGCCGCCCGGCACGAGGATGCCGTCGACGCCCTCGAGGAGCTTCAGTCCGCCGGCGCCGGACACGTCCTCGGCGCGGATCTTCCTCAGGACCACCTTGCACTTGCTGGCGATGCCGGCGTGCGACAGCGACTCGTAGATCGACTTGTACGCGTCGTTGAGCTCGATGTACTTGCCGACGATGGCGATCTCGCAGGCGTCCTTGGTGGCCTTGATGTCGGCCAGCATGGCGCGCCAGTCGTCGAGGCGCGTGGCCGTGTCCAGCGGCAGGCCGAGCCGCTCGGCGACGAGCCGGTCGAGGCCCGCCTCCACGAGGTCCTTGGGCACTTCGTAGATCGAGAAGTCCACGTCGCGTTCCTCGATCACCGCCTCCGGGCGCACGTTGCAGAACATGCTGATCTTCTGCGCCATGTCGCGCGTCATCGGCTGCTCGGTGCGGCACACGAGGATGTCGGGCTGGATGCCGATCTCGCGCAGCTTGCCCACGGACTGCTGCGTGGGCTTGGTCTTCATCTCGCCGCTGGCGCGCAGGTAGGGGAGCAGCGTCAAGTGGATGAAGATCACGTCGCCGCGCGGCTTCTCCAGCGCGAACTGGCGCGCCGCCTCGAGGAAGGGCAGCGACTCGATGTCGCCCACAGTGCCGCCGATCTCGGTGATGGCGACGTCGACGGGCCTGCCGTCCGGGCTGGAGACGCCCTCGTGGATCGCCTCCTTGATGGCGTCGGTGATGTGCGGGATGACCTGCACGGTGCGCCCGAGGTAGTCGCCGCGGCGCTCCTTGGCGATGACCTGCGAGTAGATCTTGCCGGTGGTGAAGTTCGAGCTCTTCGTGAGCTTGGCGTTGGTGAAGCGCTCGTAGTGCCCGAGGTCGAGGTCGGTCTCCGCGCCGTCGTCGGTGACGTACACCTCGCCGTGCTGGAACGGGCTCATCGTGCCCGGGTCGACGTTGATGTAGGGGTCGAGCTTCTGCATCGAGACGCGCAGTCCGCGCCGCTCGAGGATCATGCCCACCGCCGCCGAGGTGAGCCCCTTGCCGAGGCTCGAAACGACGCCGCCCGTGATGAAGATGTGCTTGGTCATGCTGCCCCGCCTCCCGCCTTCGCCATGCCTGGTCCGGCGCTCCCGCGCGCGGCTCGCCGCCGCAGGAACGCATCGTAGTCTTCGCGCAGGTCGATGCCGCGCTCGAAGCGCGGGCATTCGACGACGCGCATGCGCCCGCCGTGCTCGAGCCAGCGCAGCTGCTCGAGGTTCTCGGCGCGCTCCAGCTCGCCGCGCGGCAGCGCCACGAAGCGCGCCAGCGCCGCCGGCCTCCATGCGTACACGCCCACGTGGCGCCAGCGCCGCGGCGCCGCGCCCGAACCGTGGCCGCGCGAGGGGATGGCGGAGCGCGAGAAGTACAGCGCGTCGCCGCGCGCGTCGCGCACGACCTTGACCACGCTCGGCTCGAGCGCCTCGGCCTCGTCGGCGAGCGCGCAGCACAGGGTCGCGGCCTCGACGGCGGGGTCCGCGAAGGCCGCCACCAGCGCGCGCAGCGGCTCGTGCGGCACCTCGGGTTCGTCTCCCTGCAGGCCGACGAGCACGTCGGCCGCCTCGCCGCGCGCGGCGAGCAGGCTCCACGCCTCGTGGATGCGGTCGCTGCCCGAAGGATGCTCGGGCGAGGTCGAGAGCGCCTCGAAGCCCGCCGCGCGCGCCGCCGCGACGAGCTCGGGCGCGTCGCAGGCCGCGGCCACCAGCGCGAAGGCGCCGCTGGCGCGCGCGTTCTCCAAGGTGTGCGCCAAGAGCGGAGCCCCGCTTTCGTCGAGCAGGAGCTTCTTGGCGAGGCGCGTGCTCGCGAGCCGCGCGGGCACGAGGGCGACGGCGCGCGTGCGCGCGCTCTGGTGCGCTTCCTTGGCGGCCATCAGGGTGACTTGGTCCGCTGGCGCTGGCGCTTGAGCACGGAGTCCTGCTCGCGCCAATCGGGCGCCTCTTCGACGGTCTGCAGCTGGTAGGTCTGGTTGTAGACGGCGGTGAAGGCCATCCAGCACTCGCGGAAGCGCTTCTGCTCGTCGACGGGCGACGAGGCGCCGACGCCGAGCCAGCGCTTGGCGCCCCCTTCCTCGATCTCGATCGATTGGGACCAGCCTTGGCCCGCCGCCGGCGCGGCTCCGGGCTGCGAGCGCACGCCCTGGCCGTCGAGGTGCTCGATCAAGGCGTGCACGATTTCGTCGGGCGCGATCTTGGTGCTGGCGGCCGTGATCGGGACGGCCTGCGAGTAGGTCGAGGCGCGATCGAGCAGCCCTTGGCTGGCGAGCGCGAGGTCCTGGCCGGAGGAGTACACCTGCCAGCGCACGCGCAGCTGCAGCGGCGCGGCGGCCGCGTCCGATTCGCCGCCACCGCCGTCGGAACGGGTCCCGCCCGAGCCCGGCGCGCCGCAGGCCGCGAGCACGAGACCGGCGAGGATGACGACGCCGGCGAGGGAGGAGCTGGTCGAGGAGCGCCGTGCGGGGCTCGACCCGATCGCCGCGCGGCCCGAGTCCTCGGTGCCGCGGCCCTTGTCCATGCGTTCGTGCATGGAACCGAAGCATAGAAGCCGCCCGCGGCGCTCTCAAGCATCCACGCGCGCTCGACTGCGTCTTCCTTGCAAGTCCCGTCGCTGCCCGCGCGCCTCGCGCCGCCATGGCGCGTCGCGCGGGTCCCGGAATCAGGGCCGGCCAGGCGCGATCCACAGCAGCCACTGGCCGCGCGCGTCGAGCTTGGCGTCGTCGCGCGTCGGCAGCAGCAAGCCGCCCACCCGCGGCAGGCGGTCGTCCGTCCAGCGTCGGCCTTCGAGGTCGACGCGCTCGCCTTCGGCCGGTTCGGGCCACGGCGCGCCGTCCACGGGCGCCGCCAGCAGTCGATCGAGCACGCGCGCCGCGCCCGTCTCGTCGGCGGGGGCGAGTTGGCGCACGCCCAGCCACAAGTCGAGCGGCAGGAGGGATCCCGCGCGCCACGCGCCGCCGATGGGGCGCAGTTGGCCGTCCGCCGCGAAGGGATCCGCGCCGGGCGCCAGCAGGAAGCCCTCGCTGACGAGTTCGCCCGGACGCAGGCTCGCGTGGTCGAGCGCGTTGGCGCCCAGCTTGTGGTCGTTCTGCCAGCCGGCGAGCTGGTCTGGATCCGACAGGCGGTCGACGATGGTCCAGGCGCGCGAAGGCGGCGTGATCGGAGTCCAGTGGTGCACGATCCACCACAAGCCGCCCGGCTCGAGCGCGAAGAGCTCGAAGCCGTGGAAGCGCAGGCGCTCCGAGCCGTCGGCGGAGACGAAGTCGACGGCCTCGCCGCGCAGGCGCAGCGAGGCGAGTCGCGCCGCGGCGTCGGCTGGCGGGACGCGCTCGAGGATGCGGCCTCCGGGGCGCACGTCGCGCCGCGCCAGCACCAGCACCGCGCCCAGGTCGCGGTAGCGCGGCTGGTCCCAGAAGGCCGCGACCACGTCGAACTGCGCGGCGACGCGCGCGGCGAGGTCGGCGTCCTGCTGCAGGATCGCCGGATGCAGGATGAGCGCGTCTAGGTCGTCCAGCGTGGCGAGGATCTCCTCGTGCTCGCGCACGCGACCGTCCTCGCGCGCGCGGTGCTGCCGCCACATGTTCAGCTGCGCCGGCAGCTTGACCAGCTCGATGCGCGGCGAGTGGCGCAGGTACACGGCCCAGTTGTAGGCGCTGCCCACCGCCAGCTTGCCCGGCAGGCCGCCGGGATGATGGCGCGATTCGAGATCCGGGCCGACGCTCGCGCTCCACTCGTCGAGCCACTCGATGGCGCGCGCGTAGCCGGAGTACTTGGCGAGGTTCGTGGAGAGCAGCTCGCGCGCCGAGAGCGCCACGGACGAGGCGAGCAGCGCGACGCGCAGGGCCAGGCGCGCCGAGCGCGAGGCGATGGCGCTCGTGGCCGCTTCGAGGCCGAAGGCCGCCAGCGGCGCGAGGAAGGGCAGCAGCGGCAGCCACAGCCGGAAGTCCTTCGAGCCCTTGTGGCTCATGACGTAGGCGTTCAGCAGGAACGCGACGAGCAGCACGCCGGCGAAGCGCGAACGCTCCCTCGCCGCGCGCAGGACGGACAGCGCGAGCCCGGCGATCAGCGGCCACGCCAGCATCCGCGGCAGCTCGACGGCGTAGTACCACGGCGACATGAGGGCGCGCGCCTCGGCCGTCGCCGGCGGGCTCCAGTCGCCGCGCCCGAGGATGTCCTGCTCGATGTCGTAGATGCGGGCCGCCAGCGTCTTCAGCGGCTCCCAGCCGACCCACAAGTAGAGGCGGTAGAGGTTGCTGACCAGCGTGCTGCCGATGTTGGCGGCCAGGTAGTTGACGAGGCTCCCGCCGAAGTCGCCGTACATGAGCCAGTCGATGCACGACTGCGCCAGCAGGCCCAGCGCCACGCCGAGGGCCGCGAGGCGCAGCTCCCGCCAGCGCCGCCAGCCACCCAGCAGGACGAGCGCAGCGCCCAGCGCGAACACGACGAGCAGCGTCTGGTAGGCCATCACGAAGGCCGCCGCCAGCCACAGCCCCGCGCGGAAAGGACGCGGATCGTCGCGCGCGAACAGCGCGCACAGCGCCAAGCCCACGCACGATCCAGCCGCGAGTCCCGACACCGGCTGCGTCGAGTACTGCAGGAGCAGCGGATTCATCGCCGCAACCGCTCCGGCGACGAGGCCCGTGGCGCGCCCGCCAAGCAGCCAGCCGACGTGCGCGCACACGACGACCAGCGCCAGCCCCAGCGCCATCTGCAAGCCGACGATGGTCGGCAGCAACCCGCGCGCGTCCTCGATGCCCAGCCACTCCCACGCGGCGAAGAAGGGCACGAGCAGGAAGGAGAAGCCGAACGGCCGGATGTGCGCGGCGTCGACCAGCTCCTCGCCGCGCACGAAGGCCCGCGCGCGCTCCATGAATTCGACCGAATCCGCCAGTTGGTACCCGTCGACCCGCGTGAGGGCGAGGACCTGCAGCGCCAGCGCCCCGAAGAGCAGCCAACCCAGGGCGCGGTCGCGCCGCCAGTCGGGCTGGGCGGAGAGGGGGGCGTGGCGGGGGGCGGAGGGCATGCGGGCGGGGGAGCACCTTGTACCTTGCAGAGGGATGCTGGTCCCCTTCGTTGTGCGCGCGCACGACGCGGAATCGGCCACGGATGCCTCGCCGCGAGTCGTTCGAGCGTCTCTTTCCAGAAGGGACGAACACTGGCGGACCTGCGCCTTGGAGGTCACCTGTCCTTCGTCCAAGCACAAGGGCGGCGCATGGCGGGTAGTCGGGTCGAAGTCCGCAAGCCACTAGATGTAGGGGTTTGTGGTTTGCCGATCCACGACAGGCGGTGGCTGGGTCCGCGGTTCAACGCAGGCCACGACCCATGCCTTCCCCGGTGACTCGCCGGAGTTCGAGCCTCTCGAGCGGCCGAGAGAAGCCGGCGAGCGACGCCGCGATGGTCGAGCGCCACCTTGCTGGACAGCGGCCCGGACGAGGACTCGGACGCGAACAAGGCGCGGCCTGGCGCGTGCGCGAGTCGCCTCGCGCCGATCGTCGCGGCTGGCGAGCGGCGTGCGTCGTCGCGCTTGGGCTCGGACTCCAAGACGCTCGTCGTCGCGACGGTGCAGCAGCCTCGCCAGGATTCGGCTTCGACGCGTCGACGAGTCGTGCACAACGAAGGGGACCAGCATCGCAAGCACGACCGCCCATGGGAGTTGACGCGAATTCCCTTTGACATCGTTTGTACGAGTTCAGATAAGGCAAGAGGTCGCGCGCAACGTCGCGCGCGGCACTCGCACCTAGAACCTCAGCAGCAAAGCTCGCAATTCCCCGAAGGTCCGCGCCACTCGGGGACACCCAAATGGGCAAGGTCGAAAAACTCGTCGTCCTCTCGGTCCTGTTCCTCGTCGCCTTGATCCTCGTGGTCTCGATCACGATGGATGATCCGCAAGTGGTGGCCGCCGGCGGAGTCCCCGCCGAAGAGCGCCAGATCGCGATGGTGCCCAACGACGCGCCCGCCGGCGCCGCCGCTGGC
>JBEBCR010000216.1:0-5236 GCA_041157565.1 Planctomycetota bacterium
TGTCGACCACGTTGTGGAGCGTGATCGTCTCGCGGCCGGGCACGACGGGTGCCGCGAAGACGACGCGGATCGTGTCCGTGCCGACCATGGTCGCCGCGGTCGCGATCGCGCCGGAGCTGCACTCGAAGTTGCCGACTTGCGCGGCGAACAACGGATCCATGTCCTCGTCGAAGGCGAAGTCGACCACGAAGCCGTAGGCGCTGCCGCCGGCGCCGGAGTCGAGGTTCTGCGCGGCGGAGAGGAGGCTCGGGGCGCTCGAGTCGCCGATGGCCTCGCCATCGACGCTCGTCGTGGCGGAGGCCACGTCGGCCACGCTCACGAGGTTGGCCGCGGACAGCTGGAACTCCTGGTGGAGGTTCGCCTGCGGACCGAGATCGAAGGAGACGACGCCCGCGGACGGGTCGTAGTCGATGGTCGTGCCGTCGAGGTCGAGCTCGACGCCGCCGACGACGAGCGTCCAGTTGCCGAGGTCCTCGACCATGGACTCGACCATGCGCGGGCCGCTCGTGGCGAGTTCGATGGCGTCGCCGCCGACGGACCCGTCCTGCGTGGCGGATTCGATCGTCCAGGCGGGCGCGCTGGCGTCGCTGGTGGAGACGACGCGATACGCGTCGCTCACGCCCGACAGGCCGATGGCGCGGATGGAAGTGGACGGAGTGACGCGCATGTCCCACGCGATGGTGGCGGTCGAGCCGACGATGTCGACCGACACGGCTTGCGCGCCGTTCTGGGCTTCGAACGAGGCGTTCGTCGCGCCGCCGAGGCCGGAGCCCGAGCGGAACTGGACCACGGTGGTGTGGCCGGTGGGATCCACGGTCAGGTTCTGGACCGCGGAACTGATGGAGTTGGAGCCGTCGCTCGAGCCGCCGGAACAACCGGCGAGGCTGGCGGCGAGCAAGGAGGCGAGCACGATGCCCGCTTGCTTCCCGAAGCTCATGATCAGGGGACCTCTGTTGAGACTCGCGATGTCGTTCCGCGCACCCGGAACGATCCGCGCCGCCTGGCGACGCGGTTCATCTGGACCGCCGCTCGTCCGGCACGCTGCCGGATCCGCGACGCAGCACTCTTCGTGAGCGCGAGGTCCGCCCCTTGAACAAGAACTTGGAATTGGCGTTCGGGCTCCCCGCGGCGGAAGGAAGTTCCGGGTCGCGCTCGTCAGGGCAAGGCGAGCGGATGGAGCACGGTCGAGCCGGCGCGCCAGCCGCTCGTCGTCTTGAAGACGACCTGCAGGTGGCGACGCGCACCGGGAGCGACGATGCTCGGCGGCAGGGTGAGCGTGCCTTGCGCGTGCCCCCCTGCGTCGCACGAGCGGCGCACGAGGCGCGAGCCCTGGCGCAGGACGTGCAGGCTCCCGGAGAGCCCGCCGAGTTGGATCGGCGTCGGCGCGAGGGCGCCATCGAGCAGGATGGCGCTCGTGGCGCCGTCGGCGCGCGCCGACCAGCCCACGGCCGTGCCGACCTTGGGCTGGCTGCGCAGGTAGAGGTCGCGGGCGGCGAACTCGACGACGCGCACGTCGCCGCTGTTCGAGAGCTGGTTGGCGTGCGCGGACTTGCGCGCCACGACGAGGCGCGAGCCGTCGCGCGCCATGTCCATGCCCATGGCGCTGCCGCCGAGGTCGAGCGACACGAGCACCTGCGACTTGGCGCGGTCCCAGGCCACGACCTCGGGGCGCGTCGAGCCGTCGCCCCACACGGCGAAGGCGGCGCGCGAACCATCGGGCGAGATGCGCGCGGCTTCGACGGCGTTCTGCAGGCCGCCGGCGACGGCCGGCTGCTGGTGGTGGAACAGGCGTTGGCCGCTGGCGAGGTTCCAAGCCTCGAGGCGCACGCCACCGGCGTTGGTCGCCGTCCACCAGGCGAGCGCCAGCGTCTGGCCGTCGGCCGACAACGCGGCTCGCGCCGGAATCTCGAGCGACTGGCCCGAGAGCGACTGCGTGGTGGTCCACGCCGCGCCTTGGCGGCGCAGCACGCGCAGGAAGGCGCCGTCGCCGTGCACGAGCGTGTCGCCGTCGGCGTCCAGCGCGACCAGCGAGCTCGCCTGCGTCATCCACCCGGCCGCGAGGAACGCGCCTTGCGCGTCCGCCACGACGACGGCGGCGCCGTCGACGAAGGCCAGCGTCGAGCCATCGGCGCTGGCGGCCATGGCGTTGAATCCGGCGGCAGGCCAGCTGCGGCGCCACAGGAGCGAGCCGCTCGCGCCGTCGAGCGCGTCGACGACGACCTGCATGTTGGCGTCGTCGAACTGCGCGGCGTACACGCGCGAACCGTCGTGCGCGGCGGCGAGGCGCCCGGCGCCGTTGGCGAGCATCGGCAGCGCGTGCTGCCAACGCACCGCCTGGCCGCCGGCGCTCCACGACAGGGCGTCGAAGCAGCGCACTTCGGTGCGCCGCTGCAGCGGGCCGCCGACGAGCACCTGCGAGAGGCCGAAGTACTCGTCCGGGTCGTCGCCGGCGGCGACCTCGAGGCTGTAGCCCGTCTGGGGCAGGAGGAAGGCGGCGAGCGAGGGTTGCGCGCCGCTGGCGGCGAGCCCGACCAGTTCGAAGCGCGCGTTCGCTCCGGCGCAGGCGGCGATGGCGAGGTCGCCGCCGGAGCCGATGGCGAGGGAGCGCGGGATGGCGGGGGCCGTGGGATCCTCGGGCGTCCAGGCGACCACGCCCGGAGTCCACTGGGCGGGCGCGAGGGCGGCGAGCGGGAGGGTGGCGAACAGCGTGGCGAGGGCGGTCTTCACGAGCGAGCCTAGCCGCCGCCGGACGCCCGGCGCACGGGCTCGGGAGGGCTTTCCGGGTCGCCTGGAGAGCGGTTCGGAACGACTTTCCGCGCCGCTCCCGCGCCGAGCATGGCGCCGGACCCGCCCGGGAAGTATCTTCATCCGCGTTCGATCGAGTCGAGCACCCGCGAAGGGAGAGTCCCGGAGGCCGCATGGGCCCGAGGGCGCCGAAGGGGCAAGCGCAACGCGCGAAACTCTCAGGCAAAGAGGACCTTCGAAGGGCGACGCTCTGGAGCGGTCGCGCGCGGCTGGCGCCTTGGGCACCCCGTGCGCGGGCGGGACAGGGAGACGGGAGGCGCGAGCCTCGCCGCTGCACCCAAGAAGGCCCCCACCCATGCAGACCGCCTCCCCCGCCGCGATCCAGCGGACTCCGCTCCACGACGTCCACGTCGCCCTGTCCGCCAAGCTGGTCGAGTTCGGCGGCTGGCTGATGCCGGTGCAGTACGGGCCGATCCTCGACGAGGTGCGCACGGTGCGCTCGACGGCCGGCTTGTTCGACCTGTCGCACATGGGGCGGGTCGTGGTGCGCGGCAAGGACCGCGTCGCCTACCTCGACAGGATCTGCACGAACCACGTGGCGAAGATCCCGCAGGGCTCGATCCGCTACTCGCTGTTCTGCAAGGCCGACGGCATGCCGATCGACGACCTGCTCGTCTACCAGGGCGTGGACGAGGTGTTCCTGTGCGTGAACGCCTCGAACACCGCCGTCGACCTGGCGTGGATGCGCGAGCACGCCAAGGGCTTCGACGTGTCGATCGAGGACCAGACGCAGGCGATCGCGATGATCGCCGTGCAGGGCCAGGAGAGCGCCGCGATCCTGCAGCCGTTCTGCCAGGGCCTCGAGCTGGCGAAGCTCGGCTACTACAAGTTCGGCTTCGGCGCGGTGTGCGGCATCGAGGGCATGCGCGTGTCGCGCACGGGCTACACCGGCGAGCTGGGCTACGAGCTGTACGTGCCGCGCGCCAAGGTGGTCGAGGTGTGGAACGTCCTGCTGGCCGCCGGCGCGCCGCGCGGACTCAAGCCCATCGGCCTCGGCGCGCGCGACACGCTGCGCCTCGAGGCTGGCATGCCGCTCTACGGGCACGAGATCGACGCGACGCACGACCCGGTCTCGGCCGGGCTGTCCTTCGGCGTCAGCTTCGCCCCGGAGAAGGGCGACTGGATCGGCAAGTCGGCGCTGGCGGCCATCGCCGCGGCGCCGCGCTGGAAGCTCGTGGGCCTCAGGACCGAAGGTCCGCGCGTCCCGCGCCAAGGCCATGGCGTCGCCGTCGACGGCGCGCTGGTCGGCGAGGTGGCCTCCGGCTCGGTGTCGCCCACGCTCGGCACCAACATCGGCACGGCCTTCGTGCCCGCCTCGGTCGACGAGGCGCGCGCGAAGGTGGAGATCGACATCAAGGGCAAGCGCCAGGAGGCCTCCTTCTGCGCGTTGCCGTTCCATTCCCGCACCCGCAGGTGAGGGCGACTTCGTCGCTCCGCCGCATCGACGGACCAACCGCAAACAAGGCAAGAAGGCAACACATGCGTCCCAACGACCGCCGCTACACCGAAACGCACGAATGGGCCAAGATCGAGGGCGACATGGTCGTCGTCGGCATCACCGACCACGCCGTGCAGGCGCTGTCCAACGGCAACGTGGACGACCTCGTCTACTGCGACCTGCCGGAGGGCGGCCTGCAGGTCGAGGCGGGCCAGACCTTCGGCGAGATCGAGTCCGTCAAGGCCGTCTCCGACCTGAACGCCCCCGTCTCCGGCGAAGTCGCCGACGTGAACACGGCCATCGAGGACCACCTCGAGGTGCTGTCCAAGGACCCGTGGGGCGCGGGCTGGATGATCAAAATCAAGCCGCAGTCCAAGAACCTCGACCACCTGATGGACGCGAGGAAGTACGAGGAGTTCCTCGCCGCCCAGGCGCACTGAGCCGGCGCGGACGCCTCGGCGGCTTGTCAAGCGTGCTTGACAGTTCGCCCCGCGCGCCCCGCCGCGTCCCCCACCACGCATCCACCACCACCGGCAGACAAGCACCGTGACGAAGACCCAGGAAATGAACCAAGCCAAGGACGCCTCCGGCGCCGCGCGCGCCTCGGCGGAGGTCGCGCAGCGCACCACCGCCGCGCTGGACGGGATCTTCCCGCAGGACTCCTTCGCGTCGCGCCACATCGGGCCCCGCGAGGCCGACGTGGCGGCGATGCTCGCCGCCGTCGGCAAGGGGTCGCTCGAGGCCCTGATGGACGCCTGCGTGCCCGAGGCCATCCGCCTGCGCCGACCGCTGCAGTTGCCGCCGGCCTTGTCGGAGCGCGACGCGCTGGCACAGGCGGCGGCGGTGGCCGCGGCGAACCAGCCCTGGCGCAGCTTCCTCGGACAGGGCTACAACGACTGCGTCACCCCGCCGGTGATCCTGCGCAACATCCTCGAGAACCCGGGCTGGTACACGCAGTACACGCCCTACCAGGCGGAGATCAGCCAAGGGCGC
>JBEBCR010000217.1:0-2643 GCA_041157565.1 Planctomycetota bacterium
TCCAGGTCAAGGAGATCCTCAAGCTCAAGGGCACCCTCGAGGGCATCCTCGCCAAGCACAGCGGCCGCACCGCCAAGGAAGTCGCCAAGGCCTGCGACCGCGACAACTTCATGAGCCCCGACGAGGCCAAGGCCTTCGGCCTGATCGACGCGGTGATCGCCAAGGAGCCCGAGGCTCCGAAGACCTGAGTCCGCGGCCGGAGGTCCCGCAGGGCTCGATCCCTGCCCGGGCCGGATGGAACGAGCACGACGCTGGAGGCTTCGGGGGCCGCTCCCCCGAAGCCTCCGGCTCCATCCGCAGCGACCGCGCTGGCGGGACTGCACCCTGCGCGGCCATGGAAGCGCCGAAGCGCGCTCTTGGACCCGCGGGTCCGCGAAGCGCTCCGGCGACCGGCCGAAGCCGGGGCCGGAACTTCCTTCCTGGAGCCGGCGCGGCCGACCACGTCCCCCTCCCCATGCGCGCGCCCTCCGCGAGGCCATCGCCTCGCGCCCCGCGCGGGGTAGACTTCAGGGCATGAGTTCCAGCACCGGACGCGGGCGCCATGTGGAGCGCTGCACCTTCTGCGAGAAGCGGCGGCACCACGTCACCTCCCTGATCGCCGGCCCGCCCGGGGTGTACATCTGCAACGAGTGCATCGAGATCTGCAACTCGATCCTGCTCGAGGAACAGCGCCGCAACCCCGATGGCGAGCGCGCCAAGGCCGCGCCGGGCGCCACCGGCGCCATGCCGCCGCGCCGCCAGGCGGCCGAGGTCGGCTTCGGGCGCCAGCTGCCCACCCCGATCGAGATCGCGCGCCGGCTCGACGACTTCGTCGTCGGCCAGCACCGCGCCAAGAAGGTGCTCTCGGTGGCGGTCTACAACCACTACAACCGCCTCCGCCACCAGGCCACGAACCCCGCGCAGTCGGGCCTCGTGGAGATCGAGAAGAGCAACGTGCTGCTCGTCGGCCCGACCGGCTCTGGCAAGACCTTGCTCGCGCGCACGCTGGCGAAGCTCCTCGACGTGCCCTTCGCCATGGCCGACGCCACGACGCTGACCGAGGCGGGCTACGTGGGCGAGGACGTGGAGAACATCCTGCTCAAGCTGCTGCAGAACTGCGACTTCGACGTCGAGCGCGCCCAGCAGGGCATCGTCTACATCGACGAGATCGACAAGATCGCGCGCACCACGAGCAACGTCTCCATCACGCGCGACGTCTCGGGCGAGGGCGTGCAGCAGGCGCTCTTGAAGATCCTCGAGGGCACCGTCGCCAACGTGCCGCCGCAGGGCGGACGCAAGCACCCCGAGCAGGCCTACATCCAGGTCGACACCACGAACATCCTGTTCATCGTCGGCGGCACGTTCTCCGCCATCGAGGACATCATCGCCCGCCGCGTGGGCCGCGACTCGATCGGCTTCGGCCGCCAGCAGGCGGCGCGCGAGCTGGTCGACCGCGCGCGCAAGGCCGGCGCGATGGTCTCGTCCGAGGACGAGCTGCAGAAGGGCCGCGCCGCGCGCGACGAGTTCGTGCGCTTCCTGATCCCCAAGGACCTCGTCGAGTTCGGCATGATCCCCGAGTTCGTCGGCCGACTGCCGGTGATCGCGACGCTCGACACGCTCGACCGCGCCGCGCTGGTGCGCATCCTCGCCGAGCCGAAGAACGCGCTTGTCAAGCAGTACCAGCAGATCTTCGCCATGCAGCAGAAGGAGCTGGTGTTCACGCCCGAGGCGCTCTCCGCCATCGCCGACCTCGCGCTGCAGCGCGAGACGGGCGTGCGCGCGCTGCGCTCGATCGTCGAGGACCTGCTGCTCGACCTGCTGTACGAGCTGCCCTCGCGCCAGGACCAGCGCGTCTTCGTCGTCGACGAGGACGTGGCGCTGAAGCGCCGCAGCCTGGCGCTCGGACTCGTTGCGCCCCAGCCCGCCGCCGAGGCGCCGGTCGTGCCGCTGCGCGACGACGCCGACGGCGACGCCGAGCCGGTGCGCGAGATCGCCTGAGGCGCGCGGCGCGCGCGCCGGGGCCCATGCGGCGTTCGCGCGCGGACCGTCCCCTTCGAGCTCCTCAGTCGAGCTCGAAGCGAGCGCGGTAGCCCGCCAGTTCCGCGGCCGGATCGGCGGCCTGCGCCGCGGCCACCAGCGCCTCGCCGCGTTCGCGCAGCTCCGGGTCGAGCTTCTGGTCCAGCTTCGCCAGCCACTCGCCCAGCGACTGCGCGGCGGGGCCGGCCTTGCCCGAGGCCACCTGCTTCTCGGCCGCGACGAGCTTCTTCTCGGCGCGCGAGGCCTCCTTCCAGGCCTTGCCCGCCTCGAGCTTGTCGAGCGCCGCCCGCGCGGCCTGCGCCTCGTCGAGGCCGGCGTAGAGGCGCGCCACGCGGGAGAGTTCGCGCCCGCCCTGCAGCGCGCGTCCCGACGCGGCGAGCTCCCCCGCGCGCACCATGCGCGCCTCCGCTTCGGTCGCGAGCCCCGCAAGGCCGGCCTTGGCCCGCGCCACGACGGGATGCTCGGTCGGGATGGCGGCCACTTCCCTCCACAGGGCCAAGGCCCCGGCCGCATCGCCCTTGGCACGGCGCGCATCCGCCTCCTCCAGGCGCGGCGTCGCGGCTCGCAGCTCCTTCCAGCGCGACGCCTCCAGGTGCTTGGCCAGGGGCTCGTCGAGGTAGCTGCCAT
>JBEBCR010000218.1:0-3070 GCA_041157565.1 Planctomycetota bacterium
TCCGCCAAGCCGCGTAGTCGAAGCAGGGATGCTCCGCCAGCACGATGCGCCAAAGATCGATCGCCTTGGCGAACTCTCCGCGGGACTCGAAGAGGAGGGCGCGCGCGCCCAGCGCCCGCGCATCGCGCGGACGCACTGCAAGCACCTCGTCGGCGATCGCCGCGAGGCGCTGGTGCTCTCCACGCTCGAGCAGCAGGCTGCAGGCCCACAACTCCTTGCTCGGCTCCAGCCCGAGCGCGCGAGCACGCTCGAGGCAGGCTCCGGCCTCCTCCCGCTCGACGAGCTCGTGCGACGCCACCGCCTTGACCAGCAACGCGCGCGCGTCGCCGGGCGCGAGCTCGATCCAGCGTTCGGCATGCAGCAAGGCCTTCCGGTGGCACTCTTCGTTGAAGTAGTGGCTCGCCAGCACCATGTGGATGCCTGGATCATCGGGGTGCTCGGAGAGCAAGGCCTTGGCGAGGGCCTCCGCCCTTCGACCTTCGCCCAGCGCCTGGCAAGCATGCAGCAGGCCGCACTTGGCGTGCGTGCTCTCCGGATCGGCGTCGAGCGCCATCTCGAAGAACCGCTTCGCCAAGTCCGGCCGGCCGTCCTGCAGCCACGACCAGCCCAGCTGCGCGTGGCCGCTCATGGCGACCCCGCGTGCCGCGGACCGAGCAGGCGCGCCAAGCACGGCAGCAGGGCCAGCGGCCCCAGCGCCACGTACGCGAGGGGCCAACTCGACTGGGCGATGGCCGCCAGCACGAGCGCCGGACACGCCAGCGCGACGACATGCAGGGGCAGCTCGCCCAGCAGCAGGCGTGCGTCCTCCACGCCTGCGCCAACCATGCGTTGGCGCAACAGCACGAGGTACTCGTGGTTCCATGGCGCCAACGCCAGGCACAGGCAGGCGTGCAAGCATGCGACCAGCGTCCAGCCCTCTTCCACGCCGAGGAAGGCGGCGCTGGCGGTCCACGCGAGCATGGCGAAGAAGAGCGCCGCCATGGCCAGCAGGACGCCGAACGCGATGGAACCGAGGCCCAGCGAATCCAGCCAACCCATGGCCTCGACGACGGGTTCGTCCGTCGACGCTTCCGCAGCCGCGATCCGCGGCGCCTCGCGCTCCATGCGCTCGCGCAGGATGGCGAGGTTGCCCTTGGCCCATTCGAGCCTGGGATCGAGGGCCAGCGAGTCCAAGTAGGCCTGCTGGCTCTCCTCCAGGCGTCCGAGCTTCTCGAGGCACCAGCCGCGCCTCGCATGGGCGTCGGCGCGATCGGGCGAGAGGCGCAGGTACTCCTGGCAGAGCGCCCACGCATCCTCGAGCTTGCCATGCTGCATGTGCAGGTAGACGTGCTCCTGGTGGTTGTCCGGATCGCGGGGATCCAGTTCCAGCGCGCGCGGGACGGCTGCGAACGCCTCCGCGACGCGCTTGCCCTTCTCGAGGGCGTAGGCGCGGTGGAGGTGGTGCTGGGCCATCCACGGGTGCAGCGCGACGGCCTTGTCGAAGTGCTCGAGGGCCTTGCGCCAGTCGTCCTCCCACAAGTGGATGCGACCCGCGCCTTGTTGGACGTCGCAGTCCTCGGGAGCGAGCTCCAGGGCTTCGGCGGAACGCGCGCGCGCCGCCTCCTTGCGGCCAGCGAGCCACAGCACCTGGGCGAGCCTGATGATCGCGCGCGCGTCGCGCGGCTTCACGGCCAAGTGCTTCTCGTAGCACTCGGCGGCGAGATCGTGGCGGCGCACGTTCCACATGCGCAGCGCGGCTTCGGCGTATCCAGTCATGGCGATTCGAGCCTCGTGGCGTCGCGTCGGGCGAAGGTGCGGGAGGGAGGAGCGGTCCCCCCGGAGCCGCGATGGAACCGGGGGGCGCTCGCGAGTCCCGCGCCACGCCAGAGCCTTCAGTTGGCGTCGAGGTAGCGCAGGACGTCGTCGTACACGCCGCCTTGGTTCGCGTAGGTGGCGTAGTTGCGGGCCGAGGAGAACCACTCGAGGGTCGACGGCTTGACCTTGTCGAGCGCGTCCTCGAGGTCGCGTTGCTTGAGCGGCGCCAACTTGCCGGTCTTTAGCGCCGCCTTGAGGCAGGACTCGAGGGCCATGTCGACGACCGCCTTCAGGTCCGCGCCGGAGTACTTCGGCGTCTTGGCGGCGAGGCGGACGACGTCGAGCTTCTCCTGCGGCTTGCCGGCGAGCTGGAGGCGCAGGATCGACTCCCTCGCCGCCGCGTCGGGCGGCGGCACGAACAGGATGCGATCGAAGCGTCCCGGGCGACGGAAGGCCGAGTCCAGGTGCCAAGGCGCGTTGGTCGCGCCGAGCACCAGGACGTCCTTGTTGCGCTCCTGCACGCCGTCCATCTCCGCCAGGAACTGGTTGATGGACGAGCGGCTGGAAGCATTGGTCATGTCGCCGCGGCGAGCGCCCAGCGCGTCGACCTCGTCGAAGAACAGCACGCATGGCGCGCGACGACGCGCCTGCTCGAACAAGGCGTGCATGTTGCGCTCGCTGTTGCCGGTCCACATGTCGAGGACGTCGTGGATGCCGACCGCGAGGAACGCGGCCTTCATCTCGCCCGCGGTGGCGCGCGCGAGCATGGTCTTGCCGCAACCGGGCGGACCGTACATGAGGATCCCGCCGCCGCCGACCTTGCCGTACGCCTTGTACAGCTCGGGATGGCGCATCGGCGCGATGATCTTCATGGTGATCTCGTCCTTCACGTCCTCCATGCCGCCCACGTCGGCGAAGCCGGTCTTCGGAGCCTCGATGGGGGCGCCGGTGCGCTCCTCCAGGCCCAAGGCCTCGGCCTTGGGCGGATGTGCGCCCTCCGGATCCCCGTCGTCGGCCTCCTCGGCATCCACCAGCCCGGCGGGCGAGCCGAGTCCCAGCGCGCGCGCCAAGTCGGCGTCGGCCAGCGCCGGGTCGTGGCGGATGGCTCCGGCGTACAGCGCTTGCGCGGCGACGAGCTCGCCGGCGCGCAAGTGCAGGCGCGCGGCGAGCACGGCGGCCCTGCCTTCGAGCTGGCCGCGCAGCTTCAGCGCGTCGAGCAGCACGAGGGCGTGCGAGTCCTTGCCTTGGGCGTGGTAGCACTCGGCCAGCGCGAGCT
>JBEBCR010000219.1:0-5368 GCA_041157565.1 Planctomycetota bacterium
TGGGTCGTCTTCATCGGTGGGGGCCGCAAGCCGCGATGCTAGCCATGCCGCGCGGCGGTTTGAAGGGTGCGCGCCGCCCCGCCCCGCCGGGCCCCGCGCCGGGCCGCGTTGGCGCGGCCGACCCGCGGCGGGTACCCTGCCCCCGGCCGCGACCGCGGCCCCATCCCGCCATGACGGACACCGCCCGCACCGACCTCGGCTACCTGCCCTTCGAACGCCGCATCCAGGAGGTCGAGAAGCAGCTGGCCGAGCTGGAGCAGATCAGCGCGCGGACGAAGCTCGACATCTCGACCGAGCTGGAGGCGCTGCGCGCGAAGCTCAAGCAGACGATCGGCGACACCTACCGCGACCTTTCGGCGTGGGAGCGCGTGTGCGTCGCGCGCCACGACAAGCGCCCGATCGCGCTCGACTACATCGAGAAGGTCTGCGACGAGTTCGTCGAGCTGCACGGCGACAAGGTCTACGGCGACGACAAGGCCATCGCGACCGGCTTCGCGCGCTTCGGCGAGCGCCGCTTCCTGCTCGTGGCGCACAGGAAGGGCCGCACGACCAAGGAGCGCATGGCCTACAACTTCGGTTGCGCGCATCCCGAGGGCTACCGCAAGGCGCTGCGCAAGATGCGCCTCGCCGAGAAGCTGGGTCTGCCGATCGTGTGCTTGATCAACACGCCGGGCGCGTACCCGGGCATCGGCGCCGAGGAGCGCGGCCAAGCCGCCGCCATCGCCGAGAACATCCTGCACATGTTCGAGCTGAAGACGCCGATCGTGGCCGTGGTCATCGGCGAAGGCGGCTCGGGAGGGGCCTTGGGCATCGGCGTCGGCGACCGCGTCTACATGATGGAGCACAGCTACTACTCGGTGATCAGCCCCGAGGGCTGCGCGGCGATCCTGTGGAAGGACGGCTCGCGCACGCCGGACGCCGCCGAGGCGCTCAAGCTGACCGCGCCCGACCTCTTGGCGCTCTCCCTGATCGACGGCGTGATCCCCGAGCCCGTCGGCGGCGCGCACCGCGCGCCGATGGTCGCCATGGAGGCGGTCAAGCGCCAGATCCTCGCCGCCTTGGACGAACTTTCCGCCCTGCCCGTCGAGACGCTGGTGCGGGAGCGGCGCGAGAAGTACCGCCGCGCCGGAGCCCTGCCCGGGCGCTTCCCGGTGCTCGCCTGAGGCCTCGCGAGCGCCGGCGGAGGGCCATGGCCGATCCCGGCGCGCGCGGGAGGCCGGCAGGGCAGGCGGGGTCCGCGGATGGCGCCAACAGTCCCGTCGCGGGCGCGTACGATGAAGGAGAGCCCATGGCCAAGCAGCGCGCCTCCCAGGCCGGCAAGGCCGCCTCGTCCCCCGACCAGGCGGTCCTGAACCCGTCGACTCTGCGCGACGGCGTGTCGTCGCCGGAGGGGGTGGAGCCGCTCGAGGAGGAACTCCACGAGTCGGACGCGGAACCGGGCGCCGACTTCGACCTCGACGCCTTGGACGCGGACGCGCTCGAGGCCGACGAGCCCGCGCCCGACGCCGGCGGCCGGGAGCGCCAGGACCCCGACGAGCGCGCCTTCGACCACGCCCTGGTGCGGCGCGCGCAACGCGGCGACATGGACGCCTTCGAGGCGCTGGTGCGGCGGCACGAGGCGCGCGCCTGGCGCGTGGCGAAGAACCTGCTGCCCGGCGACGAGGACGCGCAGGACATCGCGCAGGAGGCCTTCCTGCGCGTGCACAAGAACCTCGCCAACTTCGACTTCCAGCACGCGTTCACGACCTGGCTCTACCGCATCGTCACCAACCTCTCGATCGACCACCTGCGCCGCCGGCGCATCGTCGCCAGCGGCGCGATCGCCGAGTCGGACGAAGGCGAGGTGCAGCTGGTCGACGCGCGCGCCGAGGCGCCCTCGAGCGACGCCGAGCGCGCCGAGACGGTGCACGAGGTGCGCGAGGTGCTGAAGACGCTGGCGCCGCACTTCCAGACCGTGCTCGTGCTGCGCGAGCTCGAAGGGCTCTCCTGCCTCGACATCGCCCGCATCGTCGGGGCCACGCACGTCACCGTGCGTTGGCGCCTGCATCGCGGGCGCCAGTTGTTCCAGGACGAGTGGGAGCGCCGCGCCAAGTCGCGCGCCGCCCGCCGCGCGGGCGGGCGAACCGGACAGTCAGGCTCCAACACGGACGCGCGCCGCCCGTAGAGCGGCTGGACACGACGACCACCATGGACATCCGCCAAGCACCTTGGGACTGCGACGCCGCCAGGCAGGCCATGCCGCTCTACGTGGGCGGCGACCTGCCCGCCACGGCCATGGATGGACTCGCGCGCCACCTGCGCGCCTGCCGCGCGTGCGGCGCCTTGGAGGCCCGCGCCGTGCGTGCGCGCGGCGTGCTCGTGCAAGGCCTGCAGGCGCGCGCCGCCGAGCCGGCGCCCGACCTGCTCGTCGGCCTGCGCGCCAAGCTGGCCGCGTCCAATGCCGCCATGCCGGCCGCCGCCCTTCCTTCCACCGAGCTCGCGCCCGAGGCGTCAGGCGCCCCCGTGCTGGCCTTTCCGCGGCGTCGGCGCCTCGCGCTCGCCGGAGGCGTCGCGGCGGCCGCGCTCCTGTCGTGGGCCTTCTTCGCCCGCGAGGACGCCCTCGGCACGTCGCCGGAGCCTCGATCGGTCGTGGCCGTGGAGCCCGCCACGCCGGAGGCCGCGCGCGCGGCTGCTCCGCTCGTGGCCGACTTCCGCGAACCGGCCGCCAGCCAGCCCGCGCCCGCCGTCCGCCAGTCGGCGCCCGTCGCGCTGCTCGGCGTCGTGGCGGACGACGACGCGCTCCGCCCGCTGCGCACGAGCGAGACTCCGCTGCGCCACGCCGCGGTGCGCACCGTCGAGGTGCCTTGGATCGAGGGCAACCCCGGGCGCGTGCTGACGCCCGGCGGAAGCGTCTCGACCGTGGGCTTCGGCGGCCTGCCGCGTTGAACGACGCCGCGCGTCGCGTCTCGTCGGCGCGTGGCCCAACTCGATCGACCTTGGAGATGGATCCATGTTCAGCCTTCTCGCCGGATTGTGCCTCGCCGTCGCCACCACGCCCTCCTCGGGCCTCCACCAAGGCCAAGCGGGCCCTGCCGCCGCGAGCGCCGCGCGGCAGGCCGAAATCGCCGCTCCCGCTCCGGAGGGCGGCTTGCGGCACCCGGGCGCGCAAGGCGGCGCGGCGCCCGCCCCGGCCTTCGATCCTGCCGCGGCCTTCGAACCGGGACCTTGGCGCGAGCGCCTCCAGCAGAAGGACCTCGCCGCGCGCGAGCGCGCCCTGGACGAACTCGTCGAGCGCGCCATGGCGGACGAGCGCGTGGCGCGCGAAGTGCGCGAGTGGGCGCGTGGTTCCGACGAGCTCGCCTGGACGGCGCGGCTGATGCAGCGCGAGTTGGAGCGGCGCGGTTCGTCCGGAGCGTGGCGCACGTTCCGCGAGGACGGCCTGCGCGGCATGCGCGAACGCATGCGCGGCTTCGAGGAGCGCATGGATCGCCTGCGCGCCGAGCTCGAGCGCGACCTGCAGGGCTGGTTCGACGATCGCGCGCATGGCGGGCAGGAGCGTCGCGATGGCGGAGGCTGGCAGGGCGGGGGGCGCGCGCGCACGAAGAGCATCGAGGCCCGAGAGGACAAGGACGGCGCGCGCGTCGAGGTGCGCACGCAGGACGAGCAAGGCCGCGAGGACGTGCGCACCTACACGGGCCGCACGCTCGAGGAGATCTACCGCGCGCATCCGGATCTGCGCGAGGACTCAGAGGTGCGCATCGAAATGGGGGGCCCCGGCTTCGGCCCCGGCGATCCTCGGCGCGGCATGGATCCGCGCGAAGGCTGGAACCCGTTCGGCCTGGATCCGTGGGGCGACATGCGGCGCGGCCAAGGCGGCCGCGAGGATCAGGGCCGATGGAACGAGCCGCGTTCGGATGCTCCGCGTTCCGGCGCGCCCGGCGAGGAGGGCGGCTTGCGTCGTCCCGAACTCGGCCCAGGCGGGGAGCGTCGCCCTTCGCAGGGGCCCGACTTGGTGCTGGCGCCGCAGCGCGGCATGCTCGGCATCGTCTGCCAGCCCGTTGGCGAGGAGCTGCGCGGCAAGCTGGGCTTGCCGGTGGACAACGGCCTCGTGGTCGAGTCGGTGGTCGAAGGCAGCATCGCATCCGCCATCGGCCTGCGCGCGGGGGACGTGGTCGTCGAGCTCAACGGACGTTCGATCCGCTCGCGCGATGACGTCGCCGCGGTGCTCGCCGAGCGCCGTCAAGGCGAGGACCTGCAGGTCGTGATCGTCGACAAGGACGGCAAGCGCCGCACCCTGACGCACCGCAACGCGTGAGGGACGCACCGCAACGCGTGAGGCGGCGAGTCGCCCTCGCCGGCGCCGCGCGCGTTCAGCCGCCCGCGGCCTGCTGGCGCTTGAGGCACGCCTCGGCGTCGCGGCGCAGCTGCCAGGCCTTGCGCATGTCGGGATGCTCGAAGGCCAGCGTCGACAGCCGCAGGAACTGGTCGATGTCCTCGACCGCCTCCTTGCAGCGTCCCGCGTCGAGGTTGAGCTGCGCGCGGCGGCTGTAGCATTCGCCGCGGCCCGGATCGAGCGCCAAGGCCGCGTCGAGGTGCGTGCGCGCCTCGTCGGCGAGGCCCTCGTCGACGCACAGCTGGTAGGCGGACAGGTGCGTGGCGACGAGGATCTTCTGCTTGCGTCCGATCAGGGCGCGCATGCGGCGCTCCTCCTCGATGCGCACGTCGGTGGCGCGCACGCGCGACTCCCAGAAGTCGTAGTCGGCCTTCGAGTACTCGATGGCGCGGCGCGCGGCCACGAGCGCCGGCTGGCGCTCGCCCAGCAGCGAATGGACGCGCAGCAGGCCGCTCCACGCGTCGCTGTTCTCGCGCTGCTTCTCGATCGTCGCCTGGTACCACCCGGCGGACTCGCGCCACGCCTCGGCGGCCTTGGCGCGCAGGTCGGCGACGCGCTTCTTCGGGTCGGCGGCTTCCGTGACGCGGTCGCCGGACTCGATCTTGTCGGCGGCCTCGGCGAAGGCGAGGCCCTTGCGCTCGAGCGCGTCCCCGAGCCCCAGCAGCGCGCGGAAGTCGCCGGAGGGGGCCACTTCGCGGAACAGCGCCTCGGCGCGCCCCACGTCCTCGGTGCGGCCGCGCTTCTGCAGCGACCACGCGAGGATCAGCTTGAGCTCCTGGTCGTCCGGCGCGAGCTCGAGGCCCTTCATCGCCTGGCCAGCGGCGCGTTCGACTTCGCCCATGCTGAAGAGGCTCTGGGCCGTCTCCTTGTAGACCTCGAGCATCTTCTCCTTCTGCTCGGCCGTCGGTTCGCCGTCGGAGGCGCAGCCGGAGGCGAGGATCGCGGCGAGGAGGATGCTGGCGAGCGGGTGGCGCATGGGGCGGATGCTATCCGATG
>JBEBCR010000220.1:0-28495 GCA_041157565.1 Planctomycetota bacterium
TGTTCGCTCCGCTCTTGGACAATCCGAAGCTGCGGGACAGCCTGCTGCCCAACTAATTCGAGGGCGATCTGGCGTTGTCCGGCGTGGTCGAGGCCACTCGCAGCAGCGCCGACACGACCACCGGGGCGAAGAAGAGCGCGTCCTCGTCGCCTCGCTTGCCGGCCCAATCGCGTTGGAACGCTTCGTGCTCGTCCGCGGATATCCATCCTCCCGCGAGCAACTTCGCCGCGTACCTGGGGAAGAAGTCCTCGGCCCACCCCCAAAGTTCCTCGCCCGGCCGCGCGCAGCGGGCCAGGGGCCTCATCCAAACCACCTGCAATCCCGCGTGCCGCGCCATGCGGGGCACGCGCGCCGCCACGAACGCATCCCCTCCATGATGCGCGTACATCGCGCGCAAGCCCCGCACCACCGCCTCGAACCCGCGCGAGCGCGGCGCCAACGCGATCCCTTCATGGTGGTAGTCCTGGATCGCCAACACCCCGCCCGGCGCCACCCACCGCGCGACGCGCGCCAACTGCCGCTCCGGTTCCGGCACGAAGCTCCAGAACCAGCGACCATGCACCGCGTCGAAGGCCCCGGGCGCGAACTCCACCTCCTGCAGCAACCCCAAGCGCGCCTCCACCTGCGTCAAGCCCGCGCTTCGCACCTCGTGCTCCAACCGCGCGAGCCACGTCGGCGAAGCATCGAGCGCCACCACGCGCCCACCCGCGCCGACGCGTCGCGCCAAGTCGACGGTGACGAGCCCCGGCCCGGCCCCGAGTTCCAGCACGCGCGCCCCCGGCCGCAGGTCCAACGCGTCGAGGCACTCGCGCGTCCAATCCGACCACGCGGCGTGCTGGCGTCGCAGACGCCCAAGTTCCGCTTCGTCGACATGCAGGGGATAGCTGGATCCGTCCATCGCTTGCGCCGAGTCTAGCGGCGCGCTCGCCTCGCGCCGCGCGCCGCGTTCTAATGCGCGCGCCATGGCGAGCCTCTCCGTCGACGACCACGACCGCGGCAGCGCGGGACTGGTCCATGTGTATCCGGTCGTCTCGCGGCGCGCCGGCGGCGTGTCGGTCGGCATCAACCTCAACACGAACAACGCCTGCAACTGGCGTTGCGTCTACTGCCAGGTGCCGGGGCTCGTGTACGGCGACGCGCCGCGCTGCGACCTCGCGCTCCTCGAGCGCGAGCTGCGCGGCTTCCTCGATGGCATCGTGCGCGGCGACTACCTGGCGCGCCACGCGCCCGAAGGCGCGCGCGAGTGGAAGGACGTGGCCATCAGCGGCAACGGCGAGCCGACGAGCTGCGAGGAGTTCGGCGCGGTCGTGGATCTGGTGGCTCGCATCCTCGACGAACTCGGGGTGCTCGGTCGCATCCCCATCGTCCTGATCACGAACGGTTCGCTGGTCCACCGGCCGCAGGTGCTCGCGGCGCTCGAGCGCCTGGCGCGCGCCGGCGGGCGCGTCTGGTACAAGCTGGACTCGGCCACCGACGCCGGCGCGGCGGCGCTCAACACGAACCGCGCCGGGCACGAACGCGCGCGGCGCAACCTCGAGCTGTGCGCGCGCGCCTGCCCGACCTGGATCCAGACGATGGTGCTCGCGCGTGGCGGCGTACCGCCCAGCGCCCTCGAGCAAGAGGCCTACCTCGACCTCCTGTCCGAGCTGTTGCGCGCGGGCGCGCCGCTTTTGGGGGTCTTGCTCTACGGACCGGCGCGTCCGTCGCACCAGCCCGAGGCGCCGGAGCTGGGGCCGGTGCCGCGCGAGTGGATGGAGCGCCATGCGCGCGCCATCGAGGCCCTTGGACTGCCCGTGCAGGTGTCCTGGTAGGCCCGCCGGCGGTCGCTCGGGCGGCCGGACTTGACCAGCCACCGCCCCGGCGGTTCTCATGCGCGGCCATGGACCGCCCGTCCATCGCCGACTTGGTCCGCGCCCTGCGCGCCGCGCCATGCCTGTTGCGCCGCGAATGGCGCGGCGTGGCGCTCTCGTGCGCCATCTTGGCGGTGCACCTCGCCGGAGCCGCGCACCGCGCCTTCGAGCGCCACGTGCTGTGCGCCGACCACGGCCAATGGACGCACGAGGTGGCTTGCGCCTCCGACGTCTTCCAAATCCAGCCCGCGCTCGACGCCGATCCGTGCGTCGCAACCCACGTGGCGGCCGGCGCTCCCGCCCACTGCGGTTCCGCCACGAGTGGCGATGCCGCCGACGCGGAGCTCGACGCCAGCCAAGGTTGGCCCGCCGACGAGCACCACCACTGCCTGCTCGTGTCCATGGCGCGCGTCGAAGGCGTGCCGCCGCTCGAGCCGTGCCTGCACGCGAGCCGCGCGCTCGACGCGCTCGCGCCCGTCGCGCGCCGACTCGACTTCGTCCATCGTTCCGTCCTGATCCTGCATTTGGCGCCCAAGCAGTCGCCGCCCGCGGCCTGAGCGCGACCGTCCGGGGACTCGCCGCTCGAGCGCGGCCGGCCACGGACCACGCACCAGCCAGCAGCACGGGCCGCGAGCCCGCGCCCGCCGGGACTTCGTCCCGAGCCATGTCCGTTCCGCGCGTCGCGGCGCGGACCCGAAGAACGCGCCTCGCGCGCGACACCGCACTCCACGCATCGTGGCGGCGCCAAGGCGGCCGCCCATCCCTCGACCCACATGCAAACGAACCAAGTCCGCGGCCTCGCCGCCATCCTCGCCCCCGCCGTCTTCGCCGCCGCCGTCCAGGCGCAAGCCACGCAGGCCCCAGCCACGGCCACGCAGAAGCCGGCGCCCGCCGGCGGATTCACGACCCCGGGCATGCCCGTGCGCTCGGCCATGCCGCAGCAGGCGAGCGACGCCTCCGGCCAGACCTCCGGCTTCAGCAGCGTCTTCAACCCCGCCTTCGCCTTCGTGGTCGACACGCTGGCGGACTACTCCGATGGCGACGGCGAGGATGGCCTCGAGTTGTCCCTGCGTTCCGCGGAGCTCTCCGCCAAGTCGTGGATCGATCCCGACGCGTGGGCCTACTTCGTGGCGGTCGCCGAGGAGGAAGGCATCGGCATGGAGGAGGCCGCGATCCACTACAAGGGCCTCGGCGACACCCACACCTTGCGCGTGGGACGCTTCTTCCTCGACTTCGGCAAGCAGATGCAAGCGCATGTCCACGACCTGCGCACCATCGAGCGTCCGCTGCCCCTGCGCGCCTACCTCGGCAGCGAGCTTGGCGGGGACGGCGTGCAGTGGGACGCTTGGACGCCCGGCGGCGAGACCGGCGCGCTGCGCTGGTCCCTCGGCGTGTTCGGCGCGATCAACTCGGAGAGCGAGGAGCTCGAGGAGCTCGGCATCGAGCGCGACCTCGGCGGCCGCAAGGACATCGGCGACCTGGCCATGACGGCTCGCCTCACGACGTTCATGGACGTCGGCGAGCACTCCACCCTGCAACTGGGCGCGTCCTGGCTGGGCATCCCCTCGTACGCGGCCGAGGGAGGCGCGGCCGAGGGTGACGATCTCTCGCAGAACGTGGTCGGCTTCGACGCGACATGGGGCGTCGGCGCCGATGGCGAGGACAAGTGGACCTTCGGCACGGAGTTCCTCTTCGCCTCGGGCGACACGACCCTCGGACTCGACGGGGCGGGAGACCTCGTCGTCGAGGACCAGGGCCTGACCGGCTTCTACTTGTTCGGCGACTGGGCGTTCGAGGCGGACCAGGCGGTCGGCATGCAGCTCGCCAACGCCGAACTGCCCATCGACGGCAACCCGGACGCGAGCGAGATCGACATCTACTACACGCGGCACTTCAGCGAGTACCACCGACTGCGCTTGGCGGTGCGCCAGTCGAGCGTCGAGGACGAGGACCAGTTCGCCCTGCTCGTGCAGTACACCGGCTTCGTCGGCGCGCACGCGCACGGCGTCAACTGGTGACGGCCATGCGCGGCATCCTGCTCTTGTGCGCCGCGGCGTGGGCGCTCTGCCTGCCGGCGCGCGCGGCCGACAAGCTCAAGGTGGTCGCCACCATCCCCGACCTGGCCTCGATGGCCACGGCCATCGGGGGCGAGGCCATCGAGGTGGTCGTGCTCGCCAAGGGCTCGAGCAACCTGCACCAGGTCACGGCGCGCCCGTCGCACCTGGTGGCGCTGCACAAGGCCGACGTCTTCCTGCAGGTGGGCTTGTCGCTCGAGACGAGCTTCGTGCCCGCGCTGCTCGAGGGCTGCGGCAACGCGCGCATCCAGCCGGGCGCCAAGGGCTTCGTCAACGTGTCCGAGGGCTACGCGGCCCTCGGCGTGCCGACGGAACTCTCGCGCAAGGACGGGGACGTGCATCCGCACGGCAACCCGCACCTGAACCTCGATCCGCTGGCGGGCGAGCACATGGCGCGGCGCATCCACGCCGGGCTCCTGGCCAACAGGCCCGCCGAGCAGAAGCGCTTCGACGCGGGACTCGCCGCGTACAAAAAGCGCCTGTCCGAGGCGCGCGCCCGCTGGGAGCTCGCCGCCAAGGACTGGAAGGGCCGCCGCGTGGCGGGCTACCACAGCGACTACGACTACGTCGTGCGCGCCTGGGGCCTCGCGGACGCGGGCAGCATCGAGGAGAAGCCGGGCATCGCCCCCACGCCGAACCATCTCGCGCGGATGGTGCAGCGCTACAAGGAGCAGCAACCCGTGCTCGTGCTGGTCGCGCCGTGGTCGAACAACTCGACCGTGGCGCGCGTGGCCGAGCAGTCGGGTTGCGCGGTCTGCGAGCTGCCCAGCCGTTGCGACGCCGAGGGCAAGCTCTTCGACTGGATCCACATGATGGACGAACTGCACGCGCGGCTGGCGAAGGGCTTCGGCACGCCGTGGCCGCCGCCCCAACCGGCCGCCCCCGCCGCGGGCGGAGGCTGAGTTGGGCTCCAACGAGTCCGACGCGCTCGTCGAGGCGCGAGGCGCCAGCTTCGGCTGGGCCTCGCGCCCCGTCGTCGGACCGCTCTCGCTCGTGGTGCGGCGCGGCGACTTCCTCGCCATCGTCGGACCCAACGGATCGGGCAAGTCGACCTTGGCGCGCGGATTGGTGGGCCTGCTGCCGGCCTTGTCGGGCTCGTGCAAGCTGTCGACGACGCGCGTGGGCTTCGTGCCGCAGCGCGAGGCGCTCGATCCGGTCTGGCCCATCACCGTCGAGGAGGTCGTGCGCACCGGCGCGGCGGGACGGTTGTCGGGCTGGCGCGGCTTCACCAAGGACCAGCGCGACGCCGTGCGCGCGCGCATGGTGGAGGTCGGCGTCGACGAGCTGCGCGCGCGGCCGTTCCGCTCGCTGAGCGGCGGCCAGCGCCAGCGCGTGCTGGTGGCGCGCGCGCTGGTGGCCAAGCCCGAGCTGCTCGTCATGGACGAGCCCACCTCGGGCGTCGACCGCGACGCGGCGCTGGTGCTGCGCGAGCTCCTGGCGGCGCTGGTGCGCGAGGCCGGCTTGACGCTGGTCGTCGTCACGCACCAGTTGGAGCTCGTGCGCGGCGCGGCGACGCGCGTCCTGCGCATCGACGGCGGACAGGCGCGCGAGGTCGAGCCGCGGCAGCTCGACGCGCTCGGCTCCGAGCTGGTCGAAGGCCCCTGATGGACGGACTCGCCATCGACGACGTCGGCCTGTGGGAGCAGGTCTCGCTGTTCCGCTGGGCGCTCCTGGCGGCCTTCGCCTGCGGCCTCGTGCTGCCCCTGGTGGGCGTGCAGCTCCTGCTGCGCAAGACGAGCTTCCAGGCGATCGCCCTGCCGCAGTTCGCCTCGGTGGGCATGATCGCCGGCTACATCGCGCTGCCTTGGTGGATCGACACCTTCGGCCTGGGAGGACTGAGCGTCGAGCAGGCGCTCAACGATCCCCACGCAGGCACGAACTGGCACCTCGCCTGGGCGGCGGGCGCGGTGTTCCTCGGCTCGTGGCTGCTGTTCCTGGCGGCGCGGCGCGGACCGGCGGGTCTCGAGCCCGTGCGCGTGGCGGCGGCCTTCGCGCTGGCCTCGGCGCTGTCGTACATCCTCGGGCGCTTGTCGCCGGTCGGGCGCGGGCACGTCGACGACCTCCTGGCGGGCGAGCTCCTGGGCGTCGGCGTGCACGAGTTCGAGACGATCGGCGTGGGGCTCTTGGTCGTGCTGCTCTCCTTCCTGTGGACGCGCAACGACCTGCTCGCCTGCGCCTTCGATCCGGAGGGCGCGCGCGTCCTCGGCAAGCGCGTGCAGCGCTGGGAGCTGCTGCACCAGGGACTGGTCGGCTTGTCGGTGTCCTTGTCGACGCTGGTCGTCGGCCCGGTGCTGACCTTCGGGCTGCTCGTGCTGCCGGCCCTGGCGGCGCGGCCGTGGGCGCGATCGATGCGCGCCTACTGGATGCTGGCGAGCGGAGCGGGAGTCGCGGCCGTGGCCGCGGGATCGCTGGCGAGCCTGGGCTTCGACCTGCCTCTGGGGCCCGCCATCACGGCCGCGGCCGCGCTGCTGCTGGCGCCGCGCGGCTGGCGCAAGCTCGACTGAACGCGCGGGCGGCCGCGGCCTGTCAAGCATCCTTGACGAGGCGCGCCAGCTCGGCCACGCACTCGTCGACGCCGCGCGCCGATGTGTCGAGCGCCAGGTCGCAGGTGCGGTACAGCGGATCGCGCGCCTTGAGCAGGGCCTCGAGCTCGGCCATCGCGCGCGGACGGTTCGTCATGGGTCGCAGGTCGCGCTGGTCGACCACGCGCTGGTAGTGCTCGTGCGGGGCGGCCTTGAGCCACACGGTGGTGCAGCCTTCCTTGAGGCGCGCGAAGTTGGCCTCGCAGGTGACGATGGAACCGCCGGCGGCGACGACGCAGCGCCCGGCCGACGACAACACCTGCTCGAGCGCCTCGGCCTCGAAGCGGTGGTAGCCCGCCTCGCCATGCGTGCTGAAGAGCTCGGACAGCCCCATGCCGGCCAGCTGCTCGACCACGGCGTCGAGCTCGACGAACGGCGCCTCCAGCTCGAGGGCCAGCCGCCGGCCGAGCGTGGACTTGCCCGCGCCGCGCAGCCCCACCAGCGCGATGCGCCCGTCGCGCCGAGGGCCGTCGAAGGGTGGCAGCAGCGCCGAGGCGCCCAGGTGCAGCTCGCGCCCCAAGGCGGCGAGCGTCAGCACCGACAGGTTGGCCCGGCCGGCCTCGACCTCGGTCAGGTGGCGTCGCGACAACTCGACCCTGCGGGCCAGTTCCGACACGGACAAGCCCGCCTGGGTGCGCGCTTGGCGCAGGCGGCGCCCCATTTCCTTCAAGAATCGGTTGGCTTGTTCCATGCGAAAGCTATCCTGAGCAGCAGAGTTGGCTAGCCTGCCGAGTGTGGGAATTCTAGTTCCCACACCAGCGCCGTCAAGCCCGATCTCGCCCTCGCCACGACCACTGCCCCCAAACGACCGCACCGCCGATGGCCACGACCACCCACGATCGCCCGCCCGTCAAGCTGCAGACGCATCCCTCGCAGTACAAGCACTGGAAGCTCGCCGTCGACGGCGAGGTGGCGACCCTCACCATGGCGGTCGACGGCGGCGCCGGCGAGCGCGAGGGCTACGAGCTCAAGCTCAACAGCTACGACATCGGCGTCGACGTCGAGCTCGCCGACGCGGTGCAGCGCGTGCGCTTCGAGCACCCGCGCGTGAAGACCGTGGTGCTGACGGGCGGCCTCGACCGCGTTTTCTGCGCCGGCGCCAACATCGTCATGCTGCGCTCGAGCTCGCACGCCTTCAAGGTCAACTTCTGCAAGTACACCAACGAGACGCGCCTGTCGATCGAGGACGCGTCGCGCCGCTCGGGCATCAAGTTCCTCGCCGCGCTCAACGGCACCGCCTCGGGCGGCGGCTACGAGCTGGCGCTGGCCTGCGACGAGATCCTCCTGGTGGACGACAGGAACAGCGCCGTCAGCTTCCCCGAGGTGCCGCTGCTCGGCGTGCTGCCCGGCACGGGCGGCCTCACGCGCATCACAGACAAGCGCAAGATCCGCCGCGACCGCTGCGACGTGTTCTCGACCATCGCCGAAGGCATCAAGGGCAAGCGCGCCGTCGAATGGAACCTCGTCGACGGGCTCCTGCCGCTGTCGAAGTGGAAGGAAGGCGTCGCCGAGCGCGCGAGGAAGCTGGCCGAGAAGGCCACGACGCGCGCCGACGAATCCGTGGCGCTCGAGGCGATCGAGCCCGAGGCTTCGCCCCTCGCATCCGGCGAGAAGCTCCAGTACCGCCACGTGGTCCTCGAGCTCGACCATTCCACGCGCGTCGCCAAGCTCTCGATCCACGCGCCCGATTCGGCCCCCAAGTCGCGCGCCGAGGCGCTGGCGCAGGGTTCGTCGTGGTGGATCCTGCGCGCCATGCGCGAGCTGGACGACGCCATCTGCCGCCTGCGCTTCAACCAGCTCGACATCGCCCTCGTGCTCGTGCGCTGCACCGGCTCGTCGGCGACGCTGCTGGCGACCGACGCGCTGCTCGCCCACGACGACAAGGGCTTCGTCGGCGAGGTGCAGCACCTCGTGCGCCGCGTGCTCAAGCGCATGGACTTGTCGGCCAAGAGCTTCTACGCCGTGGCCGACGGCGGGACGACCTGGACCGGCACCTTCCTCGAGATCCTGCTGGCCTGCGACCGCAGCTTCGTCCTCGTGGACGACGGCGCCAAGGTCGAGTTCGGCGCCACGGCGGCGAACGCCGGCCTCCACCCGATGAGCAACGAGCTGTCGCGCCTCGCCACGCGCTTCCTCGGCGCGCCCGACGCCGTGGGAGCGGTGCTGGCCGCGGGCTCGTCGTTCGACGCGGCGCGCGCCGACGAGCTCGGCCTCGCCACCTACGCGCCCGACGCCATCGACTGGGACGACGAGCTGCGCCTCGCCATCGAGGAGCGCTGCGCGTTCTCGCCCGACGCACTGACCGGCATGGAGGCCAATCTGCGCTTCCCCGGCCCCGAGACCATGGAGACCCGGATCTTCGGCCGCCTGTCGGCTTGGCAGAACTGGATCTTCCAGCGCCCCAACGCGGTCGGACCGCGCGGCGCGCTGCAGTGCTACGGCACGCCCAACCGCCCCGAATTCGACCACCTGCGCACCTGAGCGCCCAAGAAGCCAAGGAGAACCGTCATGGCCGGCATCGACTACTCGCAGAAGATCCCCAACAACGTCGACCTCGCCTCCGACAAGCGCCTGCAGCGCGCGCTGGAGGAGTGGCAGCCCAACTACATCGAGTGGTGGAAGTCGATGGGTCCCACCGACTTCAACATGAACGACGTGTACCTGCGCACCGCGACGAGCGTCGACGCGGACGGCTGGGCGCACTACGGCTACGTCAAGATGCCCGAGTACCGCTGGGGCATCTTCCTCGAGCCGCAGCAGGCCGGCCGCAAGATCGGCTTCGGCGACCACATGGGCGAGGACGCGTGGCAGCAGGTGCCGGGCGAGTACCGCAACTGGCTGCGCCGCCTGATCGTGACCCAGGGCGACACCGAGCCCGCGAGCGTCGAGCAGCAGCGCCTGCTCGGCCACACGGCCCCGTCGCTCTACGACCTGCGCAACCTGTTCCAGGTCAACGTCGAGGAAGGCCGCCACCTGTGGGCGATGGTCTACCTGCTGCACACCTACTTCGGCCGCGACGGCCGCGAGGAGGCGGAGGAGCTCCTGCAGCGCCGCAGCGGCAACGCCGACCACCCGCGCATCCTCGGCACGTTCAACGAGCCGTGCGAGGACTGGCTGAGCTTCTTCTGCTTCACGATGTTCACGGACCGCGACGGCAAGTTCCAACTGCTGACGCTGGCCGAATCCGGCTTCGATCCGCTGGCGCGCACCTGCCGCTTCATGCTGACCGAGGAGGCCCACCACATGTTCGTCGGCCAGACGGGCGTGGGCCGCGTGATCGAGCGCACCTGCCAGGTCATGAAGGAGCACCCGGGCGAGGACGTCCGCAAGTTCGGCGCCATCCCGATGGAGATCATCCAGAAGTACATCAACTTCTGGTCGAGCTCCTCGACCGACCTGTTCGGCGCCGAGGTCTCCTCGAACTCGGCCAACTTCTTCTCGGCCGGACTCAAGGGCCGCGCCTACGAGGAGCGCTACGACGAGCACAAGGCGCTCGAGCAGACCTACGCCATGGAGCGCTTCATCGACGGCAAGCTGGTGAAGGAGGACGTGGCGCTGCGCAACGCGATGAACGAGGTCCTGCGCGACGAGTACGTCAAGGACAACCTGAAGGGCATCCAGTACTGGAACCGCATCTGCGAGAAGTACGAGAACCGCTTCCGCTTCTCGCTGCCGCACCGCCGCTTCAACCGCAAGATCGGCGAGTACTCCGCCGGCCGGTTCGACCTCGAGGGCAACCAGATCTCGGAGCAGGCCTGGAACTCCAAGGCCGCCGAGTGGCTGCCGACCGCCGAGGACAAGGCCTACGTCAAGTCGCTCATGCGCCCGGTGCTCGAGAAGGGCAAGATCGCCTCGTGGGTCGCTCCGCCGCCCAAGGGCATCAACGACCAGGCCGTCGACTACGAATACGTGAAGCTCTGAGGGTTCCCATCCGGGGATGGAGGCCGCCGGCCCCGACCCCGACCCTCCTCCGGCCCCGACGCGGTCCCATCCCGCGCCGGGGCCGGTCCCTTGGGGCGCGCTCCGATTCGCGGCTGGAGTCGGATCGCGCGCGGTCGGGACCGGCGGGGCGCTACACTATGGGGCCAAATCCACGGCGCCCCCGCGGACCGGCATTGGCCGGGGAGGCGCAGCGACCATGAAGAACGAGCCCAACGACGCGCTGTCGCGCGAGATCTCCGCCGCCCTCGACGGCGTCAACCTCCAGTCCCTCGACTCGGGCTCCAAGCCCAAGGGGCGCGGCACGATGCGCGGCACCATCGCCGGGATCAGCGGCGACGACGTGTTCGTCGACCTCGGCCCGCGCATGCAGGGCGTCATCTCGCTGCGCGAGTTCGACTCCGCCCCCAAGGAGGGCGCGACGATGGACTTCGAGCTCGCTGGTCGCGAGGACGAGCTGTGGAAGCTGACGCGCGTGCGCGAGAAGGCGCCGGTCGCCTCGGGCTTCGACGAACTCCAGCCGGGCATGCAGGTCAAGGCCAAGATCACCGGCCAGAACACCGGCGGGCTCGAGGCCCGCGTCGGGGCCATGTCGGCCTTCGTGCCGGCGTCCCAGGTCTCGCTCGGCCGCGAGGAGAACCTGGCCCAGTACATCGGCCAGAACATGGACGCGCTGGTCGTCGAGGTCAACGTCGAGCGCAAGCGCGTGGTGCTGTCGCGCCGCGCGCTGCTCGAGAAGGAGCGCGACGTGCTGCGCGCCGAGGCCGTGGGCAAGTACCACGTCGGCATGGTGGTCAAGGGCCGCGTGGCGCGAGTCGAGTCGTTCGGCGCGTTCGTGGACCTCGGCGGCGGGCTCGAGGGCCTGCTGCACGTGTCGAACCTCGCCCATCGCCGCGTCGAGAAGGCCTCGGAGCTCGTCAACGTCGGCGACACGGTCGAAGTGCAGATCCTCGCCATCGAGGAAGGCGGCAAGCGCATCGGCCTCGGCCGGAAGCAGCTCGAGCCCGATCCGATGGACGAGCACGCCGCGCGCCTCGTGCCCGACAGCGTGGTGGCCGGCAAGGTCGTGCGCGTGATGGACTTCGGCGCCTTCGTCGAGATCGCCCCCGGGGTCGAAGGACTCGTGCACGTGTCCCAGCTCGGCAAGGACCGCGTGCGCCGCGCCAGCGACGCGGTCAAGGCCGGCGACGAGCTGCAGGTGCGCATCCTCTCCGTCGATCGCGGCCAGAAGCGCATCGCCCTGACGCGCCTCGATCCGCGCGGCGCGCTGATCGGCTCCGAGGACTCGGTCGACGCCGCGGTCATCGACGCCGCGCTCAAGGCCGCCGCGCCGCGACCCTCGGGCACGAACCTCGGCAACCTGTTCAAGGCCGCCCTCGACAAGAAGGGCAAGGCCTGACGAGCGCGCGGGCCGGGCCGGCGCTCAGGCCACCGGCGGCAGCATGAGCAGCGCCTCGAAGGGCGGCCAGTTGTGGATGCGCCACTGCGCGCGCGCCACGACCAGCGGCTCGCCGTCCTCGTGGCGGAAGGCGGGCCGCACGTTGGCGCGCACGCCCTGGCAGCCTTCGCTGCGAACCTTGACCTGCCCGACGCCGAGGTCGCGCACGGCCGCGTCGAAGGCGCCGCCGATGAAGTTGCCGACCTCCATCATGGCGTCCTTGGTCGGACCGTCGAGCGTGGTCGCCCCCCGCCGCGCCTTGACGCCCTCGTCCGGGGTCATCATCAGGTAGCCGGCGAGGCTGATGGCCTCGGGCAGCGGCACGAGCAGCGCGCCGTGCACGACGCGCTCGCCCACCTGCAGGCCGAGCTTGAAGGAGATGTGGACCTTGCCGCGGCCCTCGACGCGCTTGTCGGAACGCTCGACCGACGAGGTCGCGATCTCGATCTCGCGGTCGGTGATCATCGACAGGTCCTGGGCCACGCGCGCCAAGGCGCCTTCGACCAGGCGCTTGTCGAGTTCCACGTTCGTCGTCGTCGCGGTGGTCATGATTCCCTCCTGAGCGCCACGGCCATCGTCCCGCCGCGCACGCGCCACACGAGCGAACCCGCGGGCGCGGGCGCCGACTGCAGGCGCGGCACCGAGAGCCGCGCGTCGCCGTCGGAGCCGAAGGCGCGCGTCTTGAGCACGCCGGCGACCATGTTGGCGCATTCCTTCAGGGCGTCGGCGACCTCCTCGGGCGCCAGCGGATCCTCGGGCCCGAGCATGAGCAGGCCGCGCGCGAGATCCTCGGCGCCGTGCGCGTCGCAGGCGATGCTCAAGGTGCCCTGGTGGGCCCCTTGGAAGTCGACTTGCGCGTGCAGGGCCACCTCGGGCGCGGAGGCGTCCGCGCCGAGGCAGTCGCAGCCGCCCTCGACCATGGTCGCGAGCACCTGCTGCACGGAGGCGCGCAGGTCCTCGGCCAGCGCGCCGACGGCTTGTGCTTGGCTGGCGTCCACGACGGCTCAGCCCACGAAGGGTTCCAGCGCCGAACGGATGGTCTCGGGCGTGAACGGCTTGCACACGAAGCCGTTGGCGCCTTCCTCGAGCGCGTTGGTCAGGAGGCCTTGTCCGCTCTCGGTGGTGACCATGATGATGGGCAGCTTGTCCTTGGCGTGCGACTTGCGGATCGCCTTGACGAACTCGAGGCCGTTCATCTCGGGCATGTTGACGTCCGACAGGACGAGCCCGACGTCGGGGTTCGAGGCCAGTTGCTGCATGCCCTCGACGCCGTTGCCGGCCTCGAGGATGTTGTCGACGGAGATCTCCGCCTGGCGCAGCACGCGCATGATGATCTTGCGCATGGTCGAGCTGTCGTCGACGATCAGTAGCTTGTTCATGGGCTTGGTCGTGGTGGTGGTGTGGGCGAAGCCGGAGACGTCCGGCTCCACGACCCTTGTTTCGTCGCCACGCCCCGTCGCGCTTCAGGGAAAGAAGGCGCAAATGCGCGGGCGGGCCCGGGCGGAAGGAAGTTCCCGGTGCGGCGCGCCAACGATGCGCGCGACGCGGACGAGGCCGCGTCAGTAGCTCTCGGCGGCGGAGGGGAAGCGGCGCCCCTTCACGTCGGCGACGTAGTGGCGGAAGGCCCCCACCATCTCCTCGCCGATCTGCGCGTAGCGCCGCACGAAGCGCGGACGGAAGCGCGTGTAGAGCCCGAGCATGTCGTGCGTCACGAGGATCTGGCCGTCGCAGCCCGAGCCCGCGCCGATGCCGATGACCGGGATGGACAGGCTGGCGGAGACCTCGCTCGCGAGGCTCGCCGGGATCTTCTCGAGCACGAGCGCGAACACGCCGGCGTCCTGCAGCGCGCGCGCGTCGCGGCGCACCTGCTCGGCCTCGTCCGGCTCGGTGGCGCGCACCTGGTACGTGCCGAACTTGTGGATCGACTGCGGCGTCAGCCCAAGGTGCCCCATCACGGGGATGCCCACGTCGACGATGCGCTTGACGGTGGCGCACACGTGCTCGCCGCCCTCGACCTTGACCGCCTCTACGCCGGCCTCCTTGACCATGCGCCCGGCGTTCCTCAAGGCCTCGTCGGCGTTCACCTGGTAGCTCATGAACGGCAGGTCGCCCACGACCAGCGCGCGCTCGGCTCCGGCGGCGACGAGCCCGGCGTGGTAGAGCATCTGCTCCATCGTCACGGACACCGTCGTCTGGCGGCCTTGCACGACCATCGCCACCGAGTCGCCGACGAGCAGCACGTCGAGGCCGGCCTCGTCGAGCAGCACCGCCATGGTGTGGTCGTAGGCGGTCAGGGCGGCGATGGGCTCGCCGCGCTCCTTCATGCGCCGCAAGCCGGCCGTGGTGACCTTGCGCGTGTCGGCGGGCGGGCCCGTCACCTTGCGGTCGTTCATCGTGCATCCACGATACCAAGACGGGCGAGGGACGGAGCAACCGTCGGCCTCAGGTCCCCTCCTCGAGCCAGGCGACCGCGGCGCGGGCGCCGTCGAGCGCGGCGCTCATGATGCCGCCGGCCCAGCCGGCGCCTTCGCCCACCGGCAGGAGGTTCTCGAAGCCGCGCGCGCGGAAGCTCCCGCGGTCGCGCGGCATGCGCACGGGGCAGGCGCTGCGCGTCTCGACGCCGACGAGCAGGCCTTCCGCGCCCGCGAAGCCCGGCACGACGCGGTCCCAGAACGGCAGGGCGCGCGAGAGCGCCTCGACCACGCGCGTCGGCAGCAGCTCGTCGAGGCGACCGGGTGTCGCGCCGAAGCGGTAGCTGCACTCGAGCGCGCCGGCGCTTGGGCGGCGCGCGAGGAAGTCGGCTGCGCGCTGCGCCGGCGCGGCGTAGCTCGAGCCGCCCGCCTCGAAGAAGCGCCGCTCGAGCGCGCGCTGGAAGGAGATGCCGGCCAGGGGCTCGTGGCCGAAGTCGTCGGGACCGAAGGTCGCCACCAGCGCGGCGTTGGCCCAGCGCGAGCTGTGCGTCGAGTTGCTCATGCCGTTGGTGCACAAGTGGCCCGGCTCGCTGATGGAGGCCACGATGCGTCCACCCGGGCACATGCAGAAGCTGTGCGCGGAGGCGACCGCGCCGTCGGCGCTCGACACGAGGCCGTAGCTCGCCGCGCCCAGCGCCTCCGCCTCCGGCCCCGTCCCGTGGCGCGCGCGATCGACGAGCTCCTGCGGGTGCTCGATGCGCACGCCGAGCTGGAAGGGCTTGGGCTCCACCACCACGCCGCGCGCCATCAGCATCTCGAAGGTGTCGCGCGCCGAATGGCCGGGCGCCGCCACGGCGAGGTCGCAGGCGTGCTCGCCAAGGTTCGTGCGCACCGCCACCACGCGACCATCGACCACGCGGAGGTCGACCACGCGCGCGCGGAAGTGGAACGCCACGCCCAGCGCCTGCATGCGCGCGCGCAACGCCGGCAGCACGCGGTGCAGCTTGTCCGTGCCGATGTGGGCGCGCGCGTCGTGGACGATGTCGGGCGGGGCGCCGCAGGCCACGAGCTCCTCGAGGATCGGCACTTCGAGCGGATCGTCGACGCGCGTGTAGATCTTGCCGTCGGAGTAGGTGCCGGCCCCGCCTTCGCCGTAGAGCAGGTTGGACTCGGGATCGAGCGGACCGCCGCGCTGGAAGCGCACCAGCGGCTGCGAGCGGCGCTCGACCGGATCGCCGCGCTCGAACAAGTCGACCTTGGCGCCGTTCTTCGCCAGGACCAGCGCCGCGAACAAGCCCGCCGGCCCCGAGCCCAGCACCGCCACGCGCGCGCCGCGCCGCGCGGGATGGGCGCGAGGCCGCTCCAGCGAGTCGCGCGGCGGAGCCTCGACGATCCGGCCGGACTTGACCGCGCGCGACAGCGCGGCGGAGCGGTAGCCCGCGTCCACCACGAGGTCGGCCTGCAGCACGAAGCGCAGGCGACGCGAACCGTCGCGCACGCGCGCGTCGAGCGACTGCTTGACCATGCGCAGGCCGCGCAAGGCGCCGGGCTCGACGCCGGCCGCCTCGCACAGGAGTTCCCGCCGACGCGCCTCGTCGACGAGCACCCCCGCCTCGACGCCGGCGACGCGCCAAGTCCGTGTGGGCCCGTGCTGCACGGCTGGCATTCTTCCGACTCGAGGCCGCGCCTGCTACCGTGCGCTCCTCGAAGGCATGAAGAAGCCGCGCAAGGACAGCTCGAAGGCGCGTTCGGACTCGGCCGCGCGGCCGCGCGAGGCGGGCGCCAAGGCGGCGCTCCTGGAACGCCTGCTCGCCCCTTCGCGCGCCCGCGCTCCGGCAACCCGCCCAGTCCTGCCGCTCGTGCCCGAAGACCCCGCGCGCGCCTCGGTGCCGCCGAGTTGCCTGCGCTCCACGGCGCTGCTCGAGCGGCGCGGCGCCTGGCACGGCGAGTGGGCCGAGCTGGACCCGGCGACGCTGGGCGCGCGCTGGGCGAAGGGCGAACCGCGCGATCTCGAGGCCTTCCTCGAGTCGTGCACCGCGCGCTGGCAGCGCTCGGAACCCGTGGTGCTGCCCGGCCTGTGGGCCGAGCTCGTCGAGGAGGCGCAGGACGAACTCGCCGAGCGCGACGCGCTGCGCCAGCGCCTGTCGACGTCGGGTGGCCTCCTCGAGTGGCTCGAAGAGCGGCTCGGCGAGGACGACGACGGTTCCTTCGAGGTGCTCGGCCGCGCGCGGGGCCGAGCCGATCCCGAGCGCGACATCGAGAAGGTGCGCGTGGCCGCGCGCGACCCGGCCGGGCGCGACGAGCCGATCGAGCTGTGGCTGAAGTCCGCCTGGCTCTCCACGCACGAGGAGGACGCGTCGCTGCGCCTGCGCGCGTCCTTCGGCGTCGAAGGCGACGACGACGCCTCGCGCGACATCGCGCGTCACCGCCTGGTCGCGCGCCTCGGCGAAGCGCTGCTGCCCGAGGCGGCGCTGGTGGTCGACGAGCCGTTCCTGCGCGAGTTCCTGCGACGCGCCACCGGCGCCGAAGTGCTCGCCACGCAGCACATCGCATACTGGAACGCGCCGCAGGGAGGCGCCTTGTTCCACCACGACGCGTTCGCCGAGGACGAGCTCGACGACGGCGCGCATCGGCAACTGGGCGTGTGCTACGCGCAGCTGACGGGCCGCACCGCGTGGCTGGCGCTGTCGACCGCCGAGCTGTGCGCGCGGGTGCGCGAGTTCGACGCGGAGCTGCGCCGCGGATCCATGCCATGGGTGGCGCGCAGCCTGCACGCGCGCGGCGCCGACCGGAAGCTCGCCGAACTCGTCGCCGACGAGCAGCGCCTGGTCGAGGAGCTGGCCCTGCCGGGATGCGGGGTCCTGCACCAGCTCGTCGAGCGCGCTCCCGAGTTCGCCAACCTGCTGGCGGAACGCGGCCACGCCTTCCTGTTGGAGCCCGGCGATGGCATCCTGCTGCCCAACCGCGGCCTGCACTCGACCTGCATGCACTCGGTCTGGTGCGCCGGGGACGAGATCGCCTACTCGTTGTCGCTGGCGCTCCGGCCCGACCGCGCCGCCCCGGCGGGCGACGCCAAGGCCGAGCGCAGGGAGCGGCGCGAGACGCGCCTGTCGAAGGCGCGCGCGCGCCGCGCCGCGAGGATCGCCCGCCGATGAAGCTCGCCACACCGCCCATCGCCGCCCTCGACGCGGCCCTCGCCGACCTGCAGTTGAAGGCCGCCGACCTGCGCACGCCCGAAGGCGGCGCGGGCGCCACCGCGATCTGCGAGGTCGAGCCGGCATGCCTGGTCGAGGCCGCGCCGCGCCTCCTCGAGTTCGCCGGCGAAGGCGCCCTGCTCTTGTACGCGCGCGGCGCGCTGGCCGACCGCGACGCGGCGCGCCTGCGCGAGGCGTTGTGGCCCAAGCTGCACGTCTCCGCCCACTACCGCCTGTCGCAGCAGGGCGTCGTGCGCCGGGAGCTGGGCGGTTCGCGCGACCTGCGCAAGGCGAGCGGCCTCGCCGGGACGCTCGTCGTGTGCGGCCAGCGCTCCAAGGTGCTCTCGCCCGAGACGACCGTCGCCAAGTTCGACGCCAACGCCAAGGGCTGGGACGGCGATCCCTCGCAACCCGGCTGGGCGCACCACCGCTGGATGCGCTGGTTCGTGGGCGTGTACGCCGACGCGTCGCGCGCGCGGCGCGTGCTGGACTTCGGCAGCGGCGCGGGTTGGTGCGGCATCGAGGCCGCGCTGGTCGCCCAGCGCGCCGGCGGCAAGCCGCACCTCGCGCTCTTCGATCCCTCGCCGGAGATGGTGCGCCGCGCGCTGGAGAACGCCCGCGCGGCGGGACTCGACGACGTGGCGGGCCGCGTGGGATTCGGAGCCGAGCCGCCCTTCCCCGCCGCTGGCGAGGCGCCCTACGACCACGTGGTCTCCTCGGGCGTCGTCAGCTTCGCGCCGGACGCGGAGCGCTTCGCCGACGGACTGGCGGGCGTGGTCGCACCGGGCGGCACGCTGGTCTTCGGGGACGTCAGCGCGGCTTCGCGCGGCGTCAAGAAGCGCCGCGGACGCGAGGCGCTGGTCGCCGTGCGCGAGATGAACGCCCTGGACCTCGCCGGAGCGCGGCGCCTCATGGAGGCGCGCGGCTTCCGCTGCCTGCGCGGCTCGCACTACCAGTTGAGCGATCCGTGGCCGCAGCTCGCCCACCATGGCGAGCGGCGCCTGGGCGCGTGGTTCGGCAAGGCCGTGCTGGCGCGGAACCGGACGGCGGCCGAGGCCGACAAGCGCGCCCCCGGCGATCCCGCGCGCTTCGACTCGTGGGTGGCGCACTTCGTCAAGGAAACTTGACGGACGGCGACCCGGCGCCGCCGCTCAGCGGCCTTCGAGCGGCACCAGCAGTCCCTGCGCCGTCTCGCCATCCTCGGGCGCGTGCTCGAGGATCCAGGCCGCGGCGACGCGCCACAGCTCCGTCTCGTCGAGCACCTCGATCGCCTCGCCGCCGCGTTCGCGCGCGGCCAGCCATTCGGCTTCGCCCACCGCGTGCATCGCGCCCCGCGGCAGGGCGGCGCGGGCGGCCAAGAGGGCGGCTTCGTCCAACTGCTCGGGCAGGGCCGGCGCGGTCCACCACCACGCACGCGCCAGTTCGGCGCATGGGGCGCCGGCGAGGCGCTCGTCGCACGGCAGCACGGCCACCACGCGGCCCAGCGTCCCATGGTTGACCCGCGCGGCCGTCTGCAGGCCGGCGACCAGCACCGGCTCGGCCGTCTGGCGCGGCGCGCACAAGGCGGGATCGGCCTCGAGGGCCACCAGCCAACCGCTCCAGACCTGCGGCGCCTCGACGCGCCAGACGTGGTCGTAGGGCTTCTGCAGCGCGAACGGCGCGGCGGCGACGAGGCGCAGCACGCCGGGCGTCGCGGAGGCGGGCGCGACGGCTTGCGCCTGCGGCATCGGTTGGCGCACGGGCGCGGGCTCGCGCACGGCGCGCGCCAGGGCGACGACGAGGAGCAGCGCCACGGGCGCGAGGATCAAGGCCTTCTTCACGGATCCACCTCCAGCGCCACTTCGTCGAGGCCGATGCGGCCGTTGGACACGAACTCCAACTGGATGCCGCGCGCGTCGGTCGCGTCGAAGGCGGGTTCGGCGCGCAGCAGGGAGGAGAGATCGACGCGGATCGTCTCGAACTCGTTGGCCCAGCCCGTGCCCGTGCCGCAGGCGGTGCGCTGGTAGGGTTCGGAGATCCCCATGCTCAAGGCCGAGGCGCGCAGGGCGGCGCGGCGTCCGGCGCCGTCGACCACGGCCACCTCCAGATCGTGCTCGCCCAGGGTCGCCGTCGTCAGCGGGTCGCGCGTGGCCTGCGCCGCGCGCAAGGACACGTGCGTGTAGCGCCGCAGGTCGCGGCCGGCGAGCGGCAGCTCGAAGGTCAGCCGCTGCCCGGGCGCGGAGTCGAACACGATGCCCGCGCTGCCGTCGCCGGGGCCGGCGAGCGTCATGCCGTTCATCGGGTCCGTGGCGAGGTCGGTGAAGACCGTGTCGTTGTCGTTGAAGACGCCCTCGACGAGGCCGGTCACCGTGGCCACCACGCTGGTGCCCGAGCTCGTCAGGTTCGTCGCCGGGTTCGACTGGAAGTCGTCGACGACCAGGCGCCGCGCGGCCGGCGGGCGGAACATCAGGTCCACCACCAGGCAGGCCGTGTTGGGCAGCGAGAAGCCGCGGAAGCCGTTCCAGTGGCGCCACAGGCATTCCTCGACGATCGGCTCGCCGAAGAGGTGGTGCTTCACCATCGGCAGGAAGTAGGCCTTCATCACGAGGTGCGTGTCCGTGCGCGACAGCTGGCACGGGCCGGCGGCCACGGTGCTGGCGGCGCCGTTGTGGAACGCGCCATGGCCCACGCCGTGCAGCGAGATCGAGTAGCGCTCGGAGTTGGCGCGCTCGTGCAGTTGGAAGGTCTGGCACAGGTCGCAGTCGGCGCACCCGTTGACGTCGGCGTCCGCGCCTCCGGTCCACAGGGAGTACGCCACGCCCAAGGCCTGCGCGTTGCCCGGCCCGAGGAAGTCGGTCGGCGCGATCGACGACACCAGCTTGATGTCGGACAGCTGGAAGTTGGTCGGCACGTAGGCGCCCGTGCGGATGCGGTTGTGCGCGTACGCCACGCCCTCGCCGCCGCGGCTGTGGCCGATCCAGGCGATGCGCGTGCGGTCGATCTTGCCGTTGAGCACGCCGCCAAGCACGGTCGCCTGGTTGGCGAGCAGGTACTCGGTGTTCGACAGCGTCGTGGTGCTGGCGGTGGCGATGCCCGGCACGGTGTTGTTCGTGTGGGACATCACGATGCAACCCCACGACGCGAGGTGGTAGCCGAGGTGGTCGTACCACTGGTAGTTGTGCCCGTTGCCGTGGCTGACGACGACCAGCGGACGCGGCCCGAGCTGGGCGATGTTGGCGGGGTAGTACACATCCTGGCCGAGCCAGGTGCCCGCGCTGTAGATCTGCTCGACGACGGTGTAGGGACCGTTGAGCGCGGCCGTCTTGAGCAGGCCCGCGCCCGGCTCGCGCCCCGCGCCGTCGATGCAGTCGCCGCTCGACAGGGCGCCATCGCGGTCGACGTCGACGACGATGTCGAGTCCGCGCGACAACCGCTCGCCGTCGCCGCCGAAGATGGTGCCGGCGTCGAGTTCGACGACGTTGGCGGCGAAGGTGGCCTGCACGAGGTGGGTGCTCGGCGCGCCGCGCAGGTCGACCAGCGCGCGGTTGGCCAGCCATTGCGCGTCGTCCTTGTGGTCGACCAGGTAGAAGTCGACCTGCAGGCCCGCGAGGCGCGCGATCTGCGCCTCGTCGAGCGCGATGGAGAGCGGCGAGCCCTCCCAGAAGGCGTCGACGCGCTCGGCCCACGGCGCCGTCGGGAGGGCGCGCGAAGCCAGTTCCACGTAGTGCACGCCGGCGATGGCGCGCGCGCCGGGGGGCAGGGCTTGCTGGGCCGTGGCCTCTGGGCACGGCAAGGCCAGCGTGGCGAGGGCCAGCCAGCCAAGGGAGGGACGCGTGTGGGTCATGGGCTGCGGGGAAGGCTGCGGATCCTTCCTGAAGGAAGGGTAGATGCAAAGGACGGATCAAGCAGCACGAAAGTGCCCCGAGCCGGGCGCGAATCAGGAAAAAGCAGCCTTGGGCGGCCCTCGAAGGGCCCTGCGGTGCTCGAGACGGGTGGCCCCCCGGCCGAGGGGCGCCGTCGGCTGGCGCCCCCACGCCGCGGGCGTCTCAGCGTGGCCGGAAGGCGCCGACGCCGTAGTCGATCAGGCGCGCCAGCGTGGCGCGCATCTCGCCGCGCCGCACGATGTGGTCGACCTGGCCCTTGTCCAGCAGGAACTCGGCCCGCTGGAAGCCGGGCGGCAGCTCCTGCTTGATCGTGCTGGCGATGACGCGCGGACCCGCGAAGCCGATCAGGGCGCCGGGCTCGGCCAGCGTGATGTCGCACACCGAGGCGAAGCTCGCCGTGACGCCGCCCGTCGTCGGGTTCGTCAGGACGCAGATCGAGTAGCCGCCTGCCTCGTTGAGGCTCGCCAGCGCGGCCGAGGTCTTGGCCATCTGCAGGAGCGACAACATGCCTTCGTGCATGCGCGCTCCGCCGGAGGAGGTGAACACGACGAGCGGCAGGCGCTCGCGGCGCGCGAGGTCGGCGGCCAGCGAGATCTTCTCGCCCACCACCTCGCCCATCGATCCGCCGAGGAAGGAGAAGTCGAGCACCGCCACCACGACCTTGCGCCCGTGGATGGCGCCGAGGCCGCAGATCAGCGCCTCCTTCTGCCCGGTCTTGGCCTCGGTGCGCTTGAGCTTGTCGGCGTAGGGCGTCGAGTCGTTGAAGCGCAGCCGATCCATGCCGGCGAGGTCGGCCCAGCGCTCCTCGAAGCTGTCCGCGTCGAGGGTCGACTTGATGCGCTCGCGCCCGGGCAAGGTGAAGTGGAAGTCGCACGCGGGGCAGACGCGCTCCTTCTCCTCGAGCTCCTTGCGGTAGATCGTGGCCCCGCAGGACTCGCACTTCAGCCACAGGCCGCCGGGCAGCTCCTTGCGCTTCCAGCGCAGGCGCGAAGGCTTCTCCGCGGGCTCGACGGCCTCGGCGGGCGGCTTGTCCTTCTTCGAAGGGTCCGCGTCCTGCGGACGTTCCGAGGGCGGCTGGGCGAAGTCAGGCGACATGGGATCCTCGTTGGGCCGCTTGCGCGGCGAGGGAGCGGAAGCGCGCGATGGCGGCGGTCATGTCAAGTTCGTTGTACAAGGCCGAGCCGGCGACGAGCGCATCGCAGCCCGCCTCCACGCACGAGGCCAGGGTGCCGGCGTTGACGCCCCCGTCGATCTCCACGACGCCGCGCCAGCCGAGCTGGCGCAGGCGCCGCGGCTTGGAGAGCGTCTCGGGCCGGAATCCCTGCCCGCCGAAGCCGGGCTCGACGCTCATCACGAGCACCAGGTCGACGACGTCGAGCAGCGGCTCGAGCGCCTCGATCGCGGTGCCCGGACGCAGCGACACGCCGACCTTCGGCACGCCGGCGTCGCGCACGGCGCGCACCGTGGCGCGCGCCTCGTCGAGGCCCGCGCAGGCCTCGACGTGGAAGGTCAGCACCTCGGGACGCGCCTTGGCGTAGCGCGCGACCCAGTCGATCGGCCGCTCGATCATCAAGTGCACGTCGAGCGGGATGGAGGCGGCCTTGGCCACCGCCTCCACCACCGGCGGTCCGATGGTGAGGTTGGGCACGAAGTGGCCGTCCATCACGTCGATGTGGTGCCAGTCGGCGCCCGCCGCCTCGGCGCGACGCAGCTCCTCGCCGATGCGCGCGAAGTCGCACGACAGGATCGAAGGGGCGATGCGCACGGAGGGGACCATCTGCGGAGTGGCGGGAGTGTAGCAGGCGGGCGCGCGCCCGGGCCTCGCGGGGCCCCGTCGCGCCCGCTCGGCCGCTCAGGAGCGCTTGAGGGCCGCGATGCCGGGCAGCAGCACGCCCTCGAGCAGCTCGAGGCTCGCGCCGCCGCCCGTCGAGATGTGGTCGATCCTCGAGGCGAGGCCGAACTGCTCGACGGCCGCGACCGAGTCGCCGCCGCCCACCACGGTGAACCCTTCGCAGGCGGCGACCGCGCGACCGACGGCTTCGGTGCCGCCCGCGTACGCCGGCCATTCGAAGACGCCCATCGGCCCGTTCCACACCACGGTCTTGGCGCCCGCGATGACCTTGGCGTAGGCCTCGCGCGTCTTCGGTCCGATGTCGAGCCCCATGCGGCCGTCGGGGATCGCGGGTCCGCACGCCAGCGCCTGCGCGTCGGCGGCGAAGCGCTCGGCGGCGAGATGGTCCACCGGCAGGTGGATGGCGACGCCCTTCCTGCGCGCCTTCTCGAGCGCGGCCTTCACCGCGTCGAGCTGCTCGGCCTGCACCAGGCTGTTGCCGGTCTTCACGCCTTGCGCCGCGAGGAAGGTGTAGGCCATGCCGCCGCCGACGAGCAGCGCGTCGACCTTGTCGAGCAGGTTGTCGACCACCTTCAGCTTGTCGGCGACCTTGGCGCCGCCGAGGATCGCCACCACCGGACGCGCCGGATCGTCGAGCACCTTGGAGAAGGCGGCGATCTCCTTCTCCATCAGGCGACCCGCCGCGCTGGGCAGGAGGCGCGCCACGCCGCACACCGACGCGTGGTCGCGGTGCGCCGCGCCGAAGGCGTCGTTGACGAAGCACTCGCCGAGCTTGGCCCATTCGGCCGCCAGCGCCGCGTCGCCGGCTTCGTCGCCGGCGTGGAAGCGCACGTTCTCGAGGAGCACCGTCGTCCCGCGCGGCGCGGCGGCGATCGCCTGCTGCACCGCGGGACCGGTCGACTCCTCCAGGCGCAGCACCGGCGAACCAAGCAGTTCCTGCAGCCGCGCCCCCATCGGTTCGAGGCGCATCGATTCGACCACCTTGCCCTTGGGACGGCCGAGGTGCGACATCAGGACCGGCGTCGCGCCGCGCGCGAGCAGCTCCTTGATCGTCGGCAACGCCGCGCGCACGCGCGTGTCGTCGGTGATCGCACCGGCATCGTCCTGCGGGCAGTTGAAGTCGACGCGCACGAGCACGCGCCGGCCTTCCACCTTGAGGTCGTCGAGTCGCGCGGCGTCGAGCTTCATGGGCTGTTCCTTGCGTTCCGCGCGCTCAGAGCGCGGCCATCTTCGCGGCCAGGTCGACGACGCGGCAGCTGTAGCCCCACTCGTTGTCGTACCACGACACGACCTTGACCATGTTGCCGGCCATGACCATCGTCGACTTGGCGTCGAACAGGCTCGAGTCCGGGCAGCCGATGACGTCGGCCGACACGATCGGGTCTTCCGTGTAGCCGAGGATCCCCTTCAGCGCGCCGTTCGCCGCCGCCTTCATGGCCGCGTTGATCTCGTCGACCGTGGCGTTCTTCTTCAGCACGCAGGTCAGGTCGATCATCGAGCCGTCCGGCACGGGCACGCGCATGGCGACGCCGTCGAGCTTGCCCTTCAGGCCCGGCAGCACCTCGCCCACCGCCTTCGCGGCGCCCGTGGTGGTCGGGATGATCGACACCGCCGCGGCGCGCGCGCGGCGCAGGTCCTTGTGCGGCAGGTCGAGGATGTTCTGGTCGTTCGTGTACGCGTGCACCGTCGTCATCAGGCCGCGCTCGATGCCGAAGCACTCGTCGAGCACCTTGGCCACCGGCGCCAGGCAGTTGGTCGTGCACGAGGCGTTGCTGACGATCCGGTGCTCCTTCTTCAGCGTCGCGTCGTTGACGCCGAGCACGATCGTGGCGTCGATCGCGTCCTTCGCCGGCACCGTCAGCAGCACCTTCCTGGCGCCCGCGGCGAGGTGCTTCTCGCAGCCTTCGCGCGACGTGAACACGCCCGTCGACTCGACCACGATGTCGATGCCGTTGGCGGCGTGCGGCAGCTGGGCCGGATCCTTGACCGCCGTGACGGGGATCTTCCTGCCGTTGACCACCAGCGCGTCGCCGTCGGCCTTGACCTCGCCCTCGAAGCGGCCGTGGACCGAGTCGTACTTCAGCAGGTAGGCCAACGTCTTGGCGTCGGTCAGGTCGTTGATGGACACGACCTCGAGCCCCGGGCGGGAGCAGGCGATGCGGAAGACGTTGCGGCCGATGCGGCCGAAGCCGTTGATGGCGATCTTGGTTGCCATGAGGGAGTGCGGGGACGGTGCTTCTTTGGTGGGTGCGGATCGGGCGGCGCCCGAGGCCGTTGGAGGCCGCCGCCGGTCCGGAGGGGCGCCCGCGCGGGGCGCTTGCCGGCCTGGCAGGGCCGCCAGCCTGTCCCGGCCCCCGTCTTGGAGGGTCCGGAGACATCTTTTTGGCGGTTCGAAGGGCGCAAAGTAGCGAGCCCGGCCGATTGCTTCAACGCGCCGACAGGGAGGCCCCCCCTTTGGCGCTATCCTGACCCGCTGTTCCCATGTACCAGCCCCCCCGCGCCGACCCCTTCCCGCCGCAGCGCTGGGCGGCCCTGGCCCGGGGCGCGCTCCTCGCTCCCGAGGAGCCGCTGGTCGTCGCCTTGTCCGGCGGCGTGGGCTCGTCCGCCCTGCTGGCGCTCGCCGCGCTCGCCAGGCCGAAGCCCGGCCTCTCGGCCGTTCACGTGCGGCAGGACCCCGAGTCGACCGAAGTCGCCCGGCAACTCGCGTCCGAACTGGCCGTGCCCCTGGCCTTGTTGCCGGCGGCGGAGGATCCGCTCCTCGCCGCGGCGCGTTGGGCGCGCTCGCAGGCGCGGCCCACGCTGCTCGCCGGCGACTGCCGCCTCGTGGGAACGGTCGAGCGGCGCCCGTCCGCCGTGGTCCCGGCCGCGCGCGAGCACCGCGAGGGCGTCGCCATCGCGCGGCCGCTGCGCTGCCTGCCGCGTGGCGAGCTCGCCGCCGCCCTGCGCCTCGTGTCGCTGCCCTTCGTCGACGAGCTCGACGCGGCCGCGTTGCGCATCGTCGCCGACGGGGTGCAGGCGACCCTGGTCGGAGGTCGCGAGATCCTGCGGCTGGACGGCCAGTTGTCGCAGGCCACCGCGGCGCTCGTCTGGGATCCGCCGGTGCACTGCGCGGCGCGGCGCGGCGTCGCCGACGCGTTCGTCGGCGGCTGCGTCGATCGCGGCGCGCTCATGGCCTTGCCCCGCGCCCTGCGCCGCCGCGCGCTGTGGAGGCTCCTGCACGAGGCCCTCGGGCGCGAACTGGCCCCGACGCAGGTCGAGTCCGCGCTGGAGCTCCTCTCGCGCGGCCGCACGGGGCGCCTGGCCATCGAACCGGGCTTCGTGCTCGTCATGCGCGCCGATCGCCTGCACCTCGAGCCACTGCCGCCGCGGCGCGGCCACGACCCGCGGCAACTTGTGCTGCCCTTCGACTCCGCGCTGCCGCCGAGCCTCGGCGCTCCGCTCGTCCTGCCCGGCGAAGTGCGCCTCGACGATGGCCGCAGCATCCGCGCCAGCCTGCTGGAGCTCGCCGCCGCGTGCGCGCCGCTGTCGCGGCAACTGTCGGTCGAGCTCGACGCCAGCCGCCTGCCCGACCGCTTGTCGGTGCGCTTCCCGCGCGCCGGCGACCGCTTCCATCCGCTGGGCTGGCCGCAGGAGGCGTCGCTGGCGAGCTTCCTCGCGGCTTCCGGAGTGCCGCGCGAGGGGCGCGCGCGCGTGCCGATCGTGCTGGCCGAGGAACGCGTCGTGTGGGTGGCGGGCTTGCGCCCCGCCGAATCGGTGCGCGTGGCCTCGGGCACGCGTCGTCGCGTGCGGCTCGACCTCGTGCACCCGCTGCTCTCGGAAGAAGGCGCGGCCGGCTCGCGGCGGTGACCGCGGGCGCGCGCCGAGGTAACTTGGTCGGATCCCCCCGCGCATGCAACCTCGACTCGAGCCGGCGCACGCCGCGCGCCTGGAACGCAACCTGAGCCAAGTGCGCGAGCGCATCGCCTCCTGCGCCCGCGCGGCCGGGCGCGACCCCGACGCGGTCGAGCTGGTGGCGGTGACGAAGACCGTGGGCCTCGCCACCTGCGCCGCGCTGCTCGAGCTGGGGGCGCGCGAGTTCGGCGAGAACCGCGCCGAGGCGCTGGAGCGCAAGCACGCGGCGTTCGCTTCGGCGCCCGCGGCGCCGCGGTGGCACTACATCGGCCACCTGCAGCGCAACAAGGCGCGCCGCGTGCTGCAGGCGGCGGACGTGGTGCACTCGATCGACTCGCCGCGCCTGCTCGAGGCCCTCGAGCGCATCTGCGCCGAGGAAGGACTGCGGCGGCGCGGCTACGTGCAGGTGAAGCTGTGGCCGGAGGAGTCGAAGGGCGGCCTCGACCCCGCGGAGCTCGAGCGGTTCCTCGACGCCGCCGCGCGCTGCCGCTGGCTGGCGCTCGAAGGCCTGATGACCATGGCGCCCATCCTCGAGGACGAGGACGCCGGCCGGAGGGCCGCCGCGGAGGTCTTCGCGCGCTGCGCGGACCTGGCGGGCGCCCATTCCGCGCGCTTCCCGGGTGGTTGCCGGTTGTCCATGGGCATGAGCGGGGACTACGATCTCGCCATCGCCGCCGGCGCCCATGTCGTGCGCGTGGGCAGCGTCCTCTTCGAGGGCCTGCCGGCCGACACCCGCGGCGCGCAGGACGCGCGCGCGGAAGGCGCGGACGGACGGATGGCAAGCGGAAGCGAGGACGCAGGTTGAGCGCGAAGTTGGTGCTGGACATCCACGGAGCGGGGTTGCCCCCCGCTCCGCTGCCCGAGCACGGCGCCCTCGTGGTCGGATCGGACGCGCGTCGCGCGCAGTTCGTGCTCGCCGCGCCGGGCGTCGACCCGGTGCACTGCGCCTTCGTGCGCGCCAAGGACGGACGCTGGGCCGTCAAGGACCTCGGTTCGGCCGGCGGCACCCACCTCAACGGCCAGCGCGTCGCCGCCGCCGCCATCAAGCACGGCGACAAGGTGCGCGTGGCGGGCGTGGAGATCCTCGTGCGCGACCCCGAGGCGAGGGACGCCTCCAAGGGCGGCGAGCCGCGCAAGGAGGAAGGCGCCAAGGCCGAGCCTGCGACCTTCGAGCTCGAGGAGATCTCGCTCGAGGAGCCCGCGCGCCCGCCCGCCGCGGTCGCGCCGGCGAACGCCGCCGCGCCCAAGGTGCGCGGCTTCCGCCTCGAGAAGCAGCTCGGCAAGGGAGGCATGGGCGTCGTGTGGCTCGCGGTGCAGGAGAACCTCGACCGCAAGGTCGCGCTCAAGCTGCTCGCCTCGAAGCACTCCTCCGACGCCAAGTTCGTGGCCCAGTTCCAGCG